>NZ_JBLRWZ010000005.1:0-84545 GCF_047920995.1 Aliidiomarina sp. | reverse complement strand
ATGCGTTACAGGTTACGGCTATTGGCCGCTTATGGGTACGCAGTATTTGCAGTACATTTGATGCTTACTTACATGAAGGGCAGCAACGTTACTCGAAAGTAGTGTAACAGCACAAAACTGAATTATAATTTGGGTAAACTGGTCATCACTTTACCTAAGCCAAGCTTTGCATAAACATATTCTAATGCGTGATAGGTATCTGCTAACGAGTATTCTTTATTTGGGGTATTTGCAGTATCAATTTTTTCTTCTAACACATCTGTTATATCAACATGCCAGGTTGGTTGTATAGATTGCTGCTGCAGGATTTTATGAACGCAGTGCTGAGGGCAGCCATCAAGCGCTAAGATTTCTCGGCCCGAGTGCGCAACCGAAAGAAATTCATGCACACAGCCACTAACTCCAGAGATACAGGACACGTCCGCAACGCCCTCATGATAAAGCAGTGCGGCAATATCGTTCGCTATTTGTGCACCATGCGTGCAGCCTGCGCACGAATAAACCAAGGGTTTTGTATTGAAATTTGCCATAACTATGCTCCTCATTACGAAGCATAGTGTAAGCGCTATGTATAAATGAGATGTTGATATGCATCAACCCCGGATAAGAAATGTAACGACCCGCGATTGCTCTCTACTCGCCTTTTCTGAGAATAGTAACTGTAACCGCCGCTCGCACCGATAATCCCTGTAAATTTGCAACACGAGCTTTACCTTCTGCTGGAGCTCGGAACAGGTGCGGAGTCATACTCAAAAGATTTCGCACAGCTGTATTGCTGGATAGCTCCAATGAGTATTCAACAAGCCTGGTGCATTCATTCGCAAAGCTTCCTGCATTTACTCCACAACTCACTTTAGTATTTACATCAGTACCTTGCCCAGTGTGTTCACCAGTTCTTAACACACGCTTTCGTTCTGAGTTGAGCTTTGGATATATCAGTTCACGCAGTTCCAATAAATGTTGGCTTGTTGGATCAAGCATTACTAACACACCACCGGGCCTCAGCACACGATAAAACTCGCTGAATACAGGAAAGCCAAAAATACACAGTACACAATCAATCGAGGCGTCTGCTATTGGCATTTGCGCATTAGTTCCTACAATCCAGTGCCCGCTAGATCTCGCCTTAGCTTTAGCCGTTAGCCCCGCCAGCGAATTATTCTCACTCGCTGGATAAACATAAACGTCTACTAGTGATTGCTTAGCTGCGGCCTGTATCGCCCACTTAGAGACATCGATACCTACCACACTAAGTGTGCTATTATTTGCATCGGGGTGTTGCAGTAATTCACGTAAGTAGTACCCTTCGCCGCATCCTGCATCTAACACAGTAAAGCACTCTTCAGAGCCACTAATGCCTGCGGCCTCAGCGAACACAGCCTCACTTATAGCCGCGGCTATTGGTTGATAGTAGCCACTATTGAGAAACTGACGGCGAGCTTCCACCATGGCTTTACTATCACCCGGGTCTTTACTGCGCTTATGTTGCACTGACAGCAAGTTCACATAGCCTTGCTTAGCAACATCGAAGCTATGCCCTTTGTTACACTCCCAAGAACTTCCGTACTCAGAAAGGCACAATCGCTCACCATCAAGGGGACACACTAAATCAGTAAAGGATAACAACACCATTAACTCCTCTAATTACCATTATTTGGCAATTTTAGCGCACAAACTCCCTGCTCCCTAACTACTGATTTAACAATACAAGCTCTTCGCCGAAATTAAGGCCGGCAACCACTTCCACCATTTCTGCACCATTGTGGGTAAATGCCTCACCTAAGCGCACTAAGCGGCGCTCTTGTTGGCCATCACGCCACACATGTACGTAATTAAGCTGGCCCAACCGGGTAATCGCCAGTGCAGGTACGAGCAACGCTTCTCGCTGCCCTACTGGCACAGCCACCTTGCCGTACATGCCTGGATACATTCCTGCGGTGCTCTCCGGCTGCAAACGCACGTTGAAGCTACGTGACGCTGTATCGGCAGCAGGTTCAATTTCCACAACCGTGGCATTAGTTTTGCTCGCAAATACATCAAGCTCAATCGGTAAGGCATCGCCCAAACTAATGAAAGCGAGCACCGATTCACTAACAGGGGCTTCTAAACGCAAGCTTTCTGGATCATACATGCTCACTAACAACATGCCCGGCGTAGCGGTATCACCGGTAAACACTGCCCGGCGGCTTACCACACCATGAAAAGGTGCCATAATCACGCTAAAACTTTCGCTAGTACGAGCCTCAGATAGCGCTTCTCGTGCGCGAATCAAATCTGCTTCTGCACTGTCACGCGCAGCGCGCGCCTCATCTAATCGTGCTTCAGGCAAAACACCTTGGCTTACCACGGTAGCAATACGTTGGAAGTTCGAGCGGGCTTCGTTTACTCGCGCCTGAGCTGCTGCTAGGCCTTGCTCTTGTTGCCGCACTCGCGAACTGAGATCATCGCTTTCTAAGCGCAATAAAATATCACCCGCTTGTACTACATCGCCTGCATCTACCAAAACCTCGGCTACCCGTGCAGTAATCCGAGCAGAAATCGACGATTGCTGGCGGGCCTGCAAACTGCCACTAAAATTGCGGGTTTGCGATACTACGGTGGTGCTCACAGCAAATGTATTCGGCTCAGCGCTTGCTGCCGGGGTACGCGTTTCAGTTGGCAGCTTGCCCACAAAAATTCCGGCAAGCCAGGCAAACACCAATGCCAATCCCAATAACGCAGCAACAAAAACAACTATACGCTTACGATTCATTATTCATTCTCCTGTTGCTGCGGCAAACCATAACCTTCCGCATCTTTATACATGAGGTAATACACCACTGGAATTACCAGTAAGGTAAATAAAGTAGAGGCGGTGATACCGAATATTACTGCCCATGCCAAGCCGTTAAAGATTGGATCAAGGGTAATTACAATATTCGCTAACATTGTGGTTCCCGCTGTTAACAATATCGGCCGTGTACGCGCGGCTCCCGCATCAAATAATGCTTCTTTCAACGTGCATGGGGTACGCAAGCGTTGCTGAATAAACTCAATCAGTATTAATGCGTTTCGCACTACGATGCCGGCTAAGGCAATCATGCCGATCATCGCCGTGGCAGTGAATAATGCAGGGTTGGGGTAACCCATAATATCGGCCTTAAACATATTCAAGAACCAGAAGCCCGGCATAATCCCGATTACGGTAAGCGGAATGGATAGCATCATGATGCCAGACACCCCTTTCAACCCGGTTTGCAACACCATTACAATGTATACACCGAGCAGTGCTACGCCGTAGGCAATGCCCAAATCTCGGAACACATCGAGGGTTATTTTCCACTCACCTTCGCCGCTCCATACCACTTGAATATCATCGGGCACGCTCCAACCCAAGCCCGAACCATTATTGAAGTAATGGCGCTGCCAGCGCGGTACTTTCTCATTGCGATCACTATTTTGGTCTACCATCACATCGGCAACCACATCCGCAGGTACACGGCCCACTGGTTCAGCATATACGTAGGCAACTGGACGCAGATTCTTATGCAAAATAGGCCGTTCGGCTGGCATTTCTACAAATTGGCCTAGCTCGGCTAATTGCACTAACGGTGCAGGAGCTGCCACTAGCCCATTGCCTTGGCTTTGTTGCGCAATTCCCTGTTCGCCACGCACATATAGCGATAACAAATGGGCTGGGTTATCCCTACTACCCACCGGCAACCTAATTTCAATAGGGAGCGGGTTAATTTCCGTTGGCTGCTGCAATTGATCGATGGTTAGCCCAGCGGTTGCTGCATAAATACTCTGATGAATATCTTGCGCACTAATACCCGATAGCGCAGCTTTCTCCCGATCCACAACAAAGCGCCATACCTTATATTCATAGGGCACCGAAGTATCCACTTCACTAACAAAATCTTCTTTGCGCATGCGCTCCGCAAGCACCTGTGCAGCGCTTTCTAAATCTTCATAAGGGGTTTGCGTATCACCATAGATTTCTGCAACCACAGTGGCCAGCACCGGTGGTCCTGGTGGCATTTGCACAATCTTCAAGCGAGCACCAACCGCTGCTGCGATTTCTTCCAGCGGATCACGCAACCGATTTACCATTTCATTCGATTGCATCGTTCGTCGATGTTTATCAGCCAATACGATTCGGGCTTCGCCTTGCCATGGTTGATTGCGATGAAAGTAATGCCGCACCATACCATTGAAATCCATTGGCGAAGCAATACCAGCAAAAGTAGAAACTGATGCCACTTCCGGTACACGCTGCAGATATTCAGCCATCCGCTCAAGCGCCATCGCCGTAGCTTCAACCGAATCGCCTTCACGCATATCCACAATCAACTGAAACTCATTTTTATTATCATGCGGCAGTAACTTTAACGGTACTAAGCGCATTGCCGGTAGCGCTGCCGCGATAATAAACAGGCCAGCTACGCTCCACAAAAATACTTTGGCGCGTTTTTTCGAATCGAGTAGCGGCTCAAGAATTTTCCGATAGCCTTTGTATAATATCGATGTGCTCGGATCATAAGCACCCGTTTGCTTGGCTTTGCCCATGATTTTGTAGGCTAACCACGGCGTGATTAAAAATGCGGTAATGGTTGAAAAAATTACACTTACCGGCACATTGAATGCCATGGGCGCCATGTATGGCCCCATCATGCCGGTAATAAAGAACATGGGTGTGAATACAATAATAATCGCTAGGGTAGACATCAGCAGCGCGCTACGAATTTCCACCATTGCCCCGATTACCGTGCGCTTGGTAACCTTACCACTCTCGCGCATGTGCCGCTCAATGTTATCAATCGCAGCAATTGGATCATCTACAATTAAGCCAAGTGCCAAAATTAGGGCAAAAAGCGTTACTCGGTTAATGGTGTAACCGAATAGCAAATCCATTCCTAACGTAGCGCCATACGCGATCGGAATAGCAATCGCTACTACCAGCGCCGCTCGCCAACTTAAAAATAAACCAACAAAAACCACCACTACTAGCACCGCAACCGCCAAGCTACTCACAAGTTCAGATACTTTGTCGTTGGCAGTTTCACCATAGTTGCGGATTACGGAAATGCCCACACCTTCGGGTAACCATTCTGCTTCCAGTTCGGCGAGCGTATCGAGCACATTATCAGCCACCCAAACCGCGTTCGAGCCGCGTTGCTTGCCTACCGAAATGAATACTGCCGGAAACTTATCGGCTCCGGAATCGGCGCCCAATCCTTGAAACTCTGGGCCAGGGTAGAAAAAGGTGTAGCTACTTGCCTGTTCGGGGCCATCTATCACATTGGCAACATCACGTAAGTACACTGGCTTGCCGTTCACCACATTTACAACAGTGTTGGCAAGCTCGCTAGCACTGCGGAAAAACTCACCACTTTCAATTTGCACTACGCGATTTTGTTGATGCAACATGCCAGCGGTAACTTGGCTGTTGCTCACCTGCACCGCTCGAGCAATATCGCTCAATGTTGTGCTATGCGCAGCGAGCCCTACACTATCAAGTTCTATTTGAATGGTACGTGCTTGGCCGCCGGTAACCTCAACACGACTGGTGTTTTTAATCGATTTCAGTTTTTGCGTAGCTTGCTCGGCTACACGGCGCAAAGCAAACGCATCCGCTTGCTCTGCATCCGTGCTATACAACGCCGCCACCACAATCGCGACATCGTCAATTTCAATCGGCTTTACAGCCCAAGTATTTACCACTGCAGGGATTTGATCTTGGCTGGAATAGAGCTTGTTGTAGAGCTTTACTAACGAAGTTTCGCGATCCTCACCCACATAAAACCGCACAGTTACGGTGGCATGATCACGATTAGATTGCGAGTAAACGTACTCTACGCCATCAATCTGCGAAACTAAGCGTTCGAGTGGTTCAGTAACTTGCGTAGCTACTTGCCGCGCAGATAACCCGGGGGCGGTTACCATTACATCGGCCATTGGTACTACGATTTGCGGGTCTTCTTCACGAGGCGTTAGAATAAGTGCAACAACACCGAGCAGCAGCGCAAAGCCAATTAAAATCGGCGGAAACGCACTGTTTAAAAACCAGCTAATGAGCTTTCCCTGCTCAGCCAACTGCCGATCGTTTTTCGTTGCTGCACCCATTACTTACTCCTTACTTAAATGCTTGGCCTGGCTTAAAACCCGCTGCTTTCAAGATCTTTGCCAACGGGCAAAAGCCTGTGAAAGCTGCCTGCAGCATGTTTAAGCCTACAAACGCAGTTAAAATCAACCAACCTTGGCTTACTTGCCAAGCAAGTACTACAGATACTAGTACAACAATACCTGCAAACGCGAAAACAAAACGATCAATATTCATGCTTATCTCCTTTTGGCTGCATCTTCATACTGTTGATACAGCAATTGCTTAACGTACCCATTGGCATAGCCACATTTCCACCTAATTCAGCTTTCTCGAGTTTAGCGAACAAATATCAATAAAGAATAAATTAGGTAATGCTAATATATTAGCTGTAAAAAAATCTACTCGCAGTAGATTCCGTGCAACGATTCTAAAATTCGCAGCGCTTTTTCGTCTTCAATCCTGTACAACACTGTGGTGCCTTCTTTACGAAAGCCAACAATTTTCTGCTCCCGCAACTTCGCTAAATGTTGCGATAGCGATGATTGCGATAACGCAACTTTCTTCTCGAGCTCACCAACCGACATTTCACCATTCACCAAATAGCAAAGCACCATTAAACGATGGCTATTCGCCAAGGATTTAAGAAGCTGTTCTGCTGCGCCTGCATTCACTTGCATCTGCTCAATTGAAATGGTGTTCATGTAATGCCACTCATTATATTAGTAAGTTCTAATTTACTCAAGTTCAAAGTAAGGGCGGTGAGAACTGAATAGGATGCTCATCATAACGAAAAAAGCAGAGCGATAGAATCGCTCTGCTCACTTTGCCAGCATTATTTTTGTTAAGGGGTGGCTCTGTACCCCTAATGAGGTAGCTAACGGGAAATTCAAACACACATTGCGCCAGATCAATTCGCTAAATCACCCGCCATTTATAATGCTGCCATCGCAAATTTGCCTCGTTTTACTTAGGTTATTCATGAAACATATTCCAGAATTGCTCTCGCCAGCTGGCAGCCTGAAGGCTATGCGGCTCGCTTTCGCTTATGGCGCCGATGCGGTATACGCTGGCCAACCCCGTTTCAGCTTGCGGGTGCGCAACAATGAATTCGATCTTGATACCCTGAAAATCGGGATTACAGAAGCGCATGCGCTTGGCAAAAAACTGTATGTGGTGTGCAACATTGCGCCACACAACGCCAAGCTACAAAACTTTGTAGCAAACATCGAGCCGGTAATCGCGCTCGGGCCAGATGCCTTGATTGTGTCTGATCCCGGTGTGGTGTATTTGCTCCGCGAACATTTTCCACACATGCCGCTGCACCTCTCGGTGCAAGCCAATACGGTAAACTGGGCAGCCGTTAAGTTCTGGCAGCAGCAAGGGATTGAACGAGTAATTCTATCCCGCGAACTCGGGCTTCAAGAAATTGCGGAAATTCGTGCGCAAGTGCCCAGCATGGAAATTGAAATATTTGTGCATGGCGCCCTGTGCATGGCCTATTCAGGCCGTTGTTTGCTCTCTGGGTACTTTAATAAGCGCGATCCGAATCAAGGTGCCTGCACTAATTCATGCCGCTGGCAATACAAGGTAACGCCAGCAATAGAAGATGCAGTAGGCCAAATTAACCCGCTGCCGAAAGTACTACAAGATGCTGTAGTACTAGAGGAGCCCCAGCGCCCAGGCGAATACATGCCCATGTTTGAAGACATGCATGGCACTTATATTATGAATTCTAAAGATTTGCGCGCAGTGCAGCATGTTGCTGCCCTTACCGCGATGGGCGTGCATTCGTTAAAAATTGAAGGGCGCACTAAATCGCCTTACTACGTGGCCAGAACCGCACAGGTATATCGCCAAGCGATAGATGACGCCGTAGCAGGCAAACCATTTAATGCCGATTTACTTAGCGAACTTGATGGCATGGCTAACCGTGGTTTTACTGAAGGCTTTTTACGCCGCCATATTGCGCAATCTGAACTACAAAACTACACCACTAGCCATAGCGAAGGTGAGCAACAGTTTGTAGGTGAATTTACCGGTAATAGTGAACAGCGCAACAACGTTCTGTTTGCAGAAGTAACGGTGAAGAATCGCTTTGCTATTGGCGATTCCTTGATATTCATGAACACCGCCGGTAATCACCATGCTGTGTTAGAACAGCTTGAAGATGCGCATGGTACGCCAATGTTGGTAGCACCAGGCTCCGGTTATACGGTATGGATGCCACTAGCCGATGCCAATATGCCACTGCCGCACGCAATGCTATTGCGCCAGCTGTACATCACTGCTGCAGACATAGAGCCAACCGCTGAAATTGCCATTAACGAGGTGAGTTAAATGTCGTTATATATTACTGATGAGTGTATTAATTGCGATATGTGTGTGCCCGAATGCCCCAATGACGCCATTACCATGGGCAAGGTATATTACCAAATTAACGCGGATTCATGCACCGAGTGTGAGGGGTTCTATGATGAACCCCAGTGTATTCCGGTTTGCCCGGTGGATTGTATCCTGCCTCTAGCGTAGGCTCTTATGTTTTAGGTTCATATGCTTTAGGCTCCTGTGCTTTATCCCATAGCAAAGCGCGAGCGGCGCGCACTACGGTGTCTTTGCTTGGTAGCACATGGTACGCCGCCTTCGCCAACGGAATAAAGGAATCATTGGCGCATACACGGCTAACCCTGCCTTGGTACCCCAGTTCATGTAAGCGGGTATACAGCTCTTCCGATACCGAGCCAGTTTCCCTACACTCATCTACCAAAAGTACATTGGCGCAATCATCAATCGCTAGTAATAAGCTTTCCATTGGCAATGGATGCAGCCAGTTCAAATCAATCACTCGCGTTTGTAAGCCCGTTTTAGCCAGCTCCTTTTGCGCTTGGCAACTCAAATAATAACCATTACCGTAGCTCACAATACACACATCCGTTTGCAGCGTATTGCCATTTGCATCGGCGCTATGATTATCATCAGCGGCGCGGGTTTTCCCGGTAACCTGCTGGTTAACGCTCAACTCATGGGCATCTAACTCAACAACACTTACCTCAGCAAACCCTATCCGTTCATGTGGTTCGGGGTATTGGAAACTCCACAAACCATCACCCGGAGTATGCAGATCTTTCTGGTTATATAACGCGATAGGCTCTAAAAATATTACCACACGTTTTTGTTCATCGGCCAGGCGTACTGCCTCGCGCAACAAACGTGCAGCACTTGCGCCATTAGATGGGCATACCAACACTACGCCCGGTAAATCCCGAAACACTGCAAAACTATTATCATTATGGAAGTGGCCACCAAAGCCACGCTGATAAGCAAGGCCGGCAATGCGGATTACCATGCCATTGTTGAACTGGGCATTACTAAAAAATTGTAATGTGGCGGCTTCGCCACGAATTTGGTCTTCTGCATTGTGCACGTAAGCAAGAAATTGAATCTCCGGAATGGGCAAAAAGCCATTGTGCGCAGCACCAATCGCCATACCCAAAATGCTTTGCTCGTCGAGCAATGTATTCATAATGCGGTTCGGCCCGAATTGCTGCACTAAACGGTTAGTAACGCCATACACGCCCCCCTTTTTACCCACATCTTCACCCATCATGATGGCATGCGGATATTGGCTAAAAATATCCAGCAACGCCCAATTTAAGAGTTTATTCAGGGTGTGGGGCTTACCAAGGTTATGTTTTTCGTGGGCGAATAACTGTTCTCGCGCGCTGCCTGTTTTCGGTTCTGGCATTGGGCGCTCAGGATGTTGCGGGGCAATGCTAGCCATTACTTGCGCAGCATTCTCTAGCTTCGGCTTACGTATCGCTTGTTTACCTTCTGCGCGTACCCGCGCAAACAAATTCTGCACATGCTCGTACATGTGCTCTCGATCAGCAATACCATAGGCAGCAAGTAAGGCTAAGCTTGTACGCAACGGATCGTTTAATTCGTTATTTTCAATCTGCTGCTTGGCAAGGTAGGTGGTTTCGGCATCGGAACCCGCATGCCCATACAAGCGCACGCACTTCATATGCAAAAACACCGGCTGCTTAAGCTTCCGCGCCAAGCGTTCCGCTTCTTTTGCGGCACGATACACATCCAACAGATTGCGGCCATCACAGGCCACATAATGCATGCCCGGCCGATATTTAAAACCAGCCTCTATCCAGCCGTGCGGCGTGGCAGTACTAATGCCAATGCCGTTATCTTCACACACCAATACCACCGGTAACGGTATCGTTTGGTAGGCTGCCCAACCCGCCGCATTGATGGCACCCTGAGTGGTGCTATGGTTAGCCGAGGCATCGCCAAAGCTGCAGAGCACTACCGAATCGTTGGGTACTGTTCCTTGATGCTGCAAGCGTTTCGCTAAGCCAATGCTATGCGCCATGCCAACTGCTTTGGGTACGTGGGAACCAATGGTACTGGTTTGTGGCGGAACGAAGTGTGTTTTACTGCCAAGCACCTTGTGGCGGCCACCAGAAATAGGGTCATCTTTGGATGCAGCAAAGCTTAGCAACATATCGTAAATAGGATTACTGTTCGCCACTTGCTTTTGCCGCTGCACAAAAAAGGCACCCGAGCGGTAATGCAAGAATGCCATATCATTGTGTTTAAATGCTGCGGCGATTGCAGCATTGCCTTCATGCCCTGCCGAGCCAATGGTATAGAAACTTTCCCCGGCAGCTTGCAGCTCTCGGCTGTGTAAATCAAGCACCCGGCTGGTAAGCTGACTATCTACCCAATCAAACAACTGTTCAGGTTGAATGCCTAATGCGGGCAAATCTGGCGTTGCTACTGCCGGTAGCTCAGTATCGAATAACGCCGTTAACAGGCGCTCCTGCAAAGGTTGCACCTGGCTCATAAGCACTTAATTTCCGAATGCAGCAATGCCCGTTTGGGCGCGGCCAAGAATTAACGCATGCACATCATGCGTACCTTCATAGGTGTTTACGGCTTCTAGGTTCATTACATGGCGAATCACATGATATTCATCTGCAATACCGTTGCCGCCATGCATATCTCGCGCAACGCGCGCAATATCTAGGGCTTTGCCGCAACTATTGCGCTTAATTAAGCTAATCGTTTCCGGCGCCAAAGTTCCTGCATCTGCCATACGGCCGGCTTGCAAAGCACCTAGTAAAGCAAGGCTAATTTCAGTTTGCATATCCGCTAGCTTCTTCTGAATCAGCTGAGTTGCGGCCAGTGGCCGGCCGAATTGGGTGCGATCTAGCGTGTATTGCAACGCAGCGTGCCAGCAGAATTCTGCGGCACCCATGGCACCCCAAGCAATGCCATAACGTGCCTTATTTAGGCAGCTAAAAGGCCCTTTTAGGCCGGTAACATCGGGAAACATGTTGGCTTCTGGCACAAACACGTTATCCATTACAATTTCCCCAGTAATCGAAGCACGTAAACTAAACTTGCCCTCGATTTTCGGTGCACTTAACCCTTGCATACCTTTTTCCAGTACGAAACCGCGAATCACGCCATCTAACTTAGCCCACACCACAAACACATCAGCAATCGGGCTATTGGTGATCCACATCTTACTGCCGGTTAAGCGAAAGCCACCTTCTGCTTTTACTGCCCGTGTTTTCATACTCGCCGGATCAGAGCCAGCATCCGGCTCAGTTAAACCGAAGCAGCCTACCCACTCGCCACTGGCCAGCTTGGGCAAATATTTCTTCCGTAATGCTTCCGTACCGAATTCATAAATTGGATACATTACCAACGAACTTTGCACACTCATTGCACTGCGGTAACCGCTATCAACCCGTTCAACTTCCCGGGCTATTAAGCCATAACACACATTATTCACTCCCGCCCCGCCGTATTCCTCGGGAATGGTGGCACCAAGCAGGCCAAGCTCGCCCATCTCACTCATTATTTCACGATGAAAATGTTCTTCTCTATTCGCCATCAATACACGAGGCTGCAGATTCTCTTGGCAATAGGCATGGGCACTATCGCGAATCATGCGTTCTTCATCAGATAACATTGAATCCATCAAAAACGGGTCTTGCCAGTTGAATGTTGCGCGTTTGCTCATACTATCCTCGAACGTGTTTCAGAAGTTGCCTACACAACTTACTATATTGCACATAGTTTAGCGACCATGCTAATTGAATACCTACTTAGGCGGCTGCACTACTCCCGGGGGCGGCGTGCTTCCAAAATTACCGTGGTTTCGCCAGTGCTTGGGTTCTCAAACGCCATCATCATGCCATTTTCATACCATTCTTGTTCGCGCATATAACGATGCAAAGCGCTGGAATCAAAACTTTTACCTGGTTGGTTAGAAGTTACCTTCAGCTCGCAGTAACTGCTTCGGCATTCAACACTTGCCAAGGTAAAATCACGAAACTCTTCTTGGCTAATAAAGAAATCCTGTAAGCCTTGCTCCACTGGATACGCCCAATCTGGGTCTACTGGCTCTTCTGCCCGACGCACATTCATTTCATCACCGCTTAAATGCCCGTCCATGGCACTTTGCATTGCTCTTTGCAGTGCTGCGCTACCCGATGATTGGCCGTTATTCTCGATGCTAGCTACCACGGCAGAGGCGTGATCTTCTTCTGCCCGCAACTCGGCTAACTCGCCCTCGCGATCCTCTAACTGCATACGCAGTGCATGATTTTCAGCCTGTAGTTCAGCAATCATTGCTTCCAAGTTCGCTTCATCAATAGCAATCGAGTAATCACGCGGAGTGTTTCGCTCTGCTACATCAGCATTACGGTGCTCAGTAACAGAAGATTGGTATGGTGCAGCACTGATGCTAGGCTCGGGGGCTGATTGCTGCTGCCACAACAGAATCAGCAATACAGAAATAATCACCAAATAGGCGATGTGTAATATTTTTTTCATCGTTAAAATCCTTGCTAAAATCCCTAGTACAACTATCAGTAGTTGCTGCAGAAATCAGGGCGATAACTTAGCTTAGCAGTTCCTTTGTTAAATATCAGCCACAAAAAAAGCACCCTTTCGGGTGCTTTTTCAGCGAAATTCTTGTTAGAAATTAACGCGTTTGCGGTACGCGAATTTCTACAGAAAGGTTCGCTTCAGTACGACGGTTTTGAGCATTAGCGTCGAGGCTGATTTCGTTAACAACTGGACGGCTCATGCCGTGGCCAACTGTAGTAATACGGCTGCGTGAAATACCGTGGTCGTTTACTAAGATATCAGCTACTGCACGTGCACGGCGCTCAGATAAGCCTTGGTTATATTCAGCAGTACCGATTAAATCGGTGTGGCCGTTGATTACAACTTCAGTGTCTGAATGCTCTTTCATGAAATCAGCTAAACGACGGATATCACCGTTGTAATCGCTAGTTACACGAGCTGAATCGAATGCAAAACCTACACGTAAATCTTCTGATACTTGCTCAGTAGTGTAAACAGTACAACCGCGCTCATCTACAACATGGCCACGTGGAGTATTTGGACATGCATCACGGTAATCTGGAACGCCATCACCATCGCTATCTACTGTTGAATCTGGAGCTTCTTCTACTACACCTTCAGTACCACGGCTTTCGCTACGCCATGCATCTAGTAAAGGGCCACCCGTGCCGTAAGCGTAGTTAATGCTTACTAAGAACGAAATGTCGGTGTAATCAGAGTTAAACTGCGGAGCAAACTCTGCACGCAAGAAGAAATCATCATTAAACGTATGACGGTAACCTACAGTACCACGGAACATCATATCTTTATGCTGTTGAACACGTGTTTGGTTCAAACCACCACCAAGATAGAAATTATGGTTAAAGTAATATAATGCATCGGTACCAAACATATGGCCAGATGCGCTATCACTGGTGCCAGTTACGTCGGTTTTTACGCGATCCCAGTAAGTACGAATCGCCCAATGATTAGTTAGGGGTACAGAAAACTCCAAACCTAAGTTCGGTGAGTTGTAGCTGTCATCGATTGAGTAGCCAATGCCATCGCTATCTACATAGAAACGATCGCTATCAAATTTGCTTACGTGTAAACGCAAACCAAACGAGATATCTTCGGTTCCAGCGTAGTTCTCATCGGCCATTACTTGTGGGCTGGCGATTAGTAAGCTAACTAACGCTGCAGGTAATGCTATTGCAAAAATCTTTTTCATAAGGGGGTCCTTCTTTCCTTGAGCTTCTCCACTTACCCGGGAGGCTTGGGGGGTATCAACCCTCATTCTGGCGCAACTGCCGAAATTAGTTAACAGGTTTACCAAAAATTTAAATACGTTTAAGCCAAGCGCTGGCCACACAATTAGTGATCAACATTTTTCAATGCAGATCACGCTAGAGTATAACATTTAACCCTAGAATATCAACGTTTCCCAAAATAGTTCCCCTAACATTGGCAAATAATGATTAATAAATGAAAATATTAAAAAAAATTGCGTATTTGCCGAGTATTCTGAAAATAAACTGTAAACATGCGGCTTTCTCTTGCTCATCATGAGCGTTGTACTGCTATGATAAATGTTCTAGTTTGCGAAAGGCTGAATGTAACGCTTCAATTCAACACGCCTTGTTCGTAATTTGTTTAACATCGCGAGGTATATCTATATGAAACGTATTCATCAAACAATCGCTCTATCAGCCATTTCTCTTGGCTTGTTAAGTGCCTGTAATTCATCAAGTGATGATACCGCACAGTTCTCTCTTGCCGTGAGTGACGCTCCTGTTGAGCAGGCAAATGTAGTAATGGTTTGCTTCGAATCGGTTGAACTCGTTGGTAATGGCGATCAGCCACAGCGCTTTGTTATTGGCGAAAGTGAGAATGCCGTGGCCGCAAACGATTTATGCTTGGATGATACAGGCAACCCAATTCCGAACACTCGCGGCGTTGATTTACTTACGCTGCAGGGCGCAGAAGCAGAAGCGCTGATCGAAAGTGCTCCGGTGCCAGCCGGCAGTTATGGCCAACTGCGTCTCGATATAGCGCCGAATGGTAGCTATGTGGAAGATATCAACGGCGATACGCGGCCATTACGGGTACCTTCAAATCAGCTTCGCTTAGATGGTGTTACCCTTGCCGCTAATCAAGCCTTTATTTACACCTTAGAATTTGATTTGCGCAAAGCCTTAGTGGCGCCGCCGGGATTACCGCATTATCAATTGAAACCTCGGGGATTACGTTTAGTTGATAACGCTGAAATCGGCCATGTTGAAGGTTTTGTTAGTGAAACATTATTACTTGAAAACGGCTGTAATGTGCCACCGGAGAATGCTGATGATCCCGTTGCTGCAGTGTATTTCTACAGCGGCCATGATTTAGAGCTGGATAGCCTTACTGATAACAGTGACGACGAAAATGGGCCGTATGCGAGCGTAAGTGTGAAGTTTGATGGCGCGGGTAGCTATCCATTTAGCTTAGGCTATTTGCACGCGGGTGATTATTTTGCTGCTGTTACCTGTGACACCGATGATGATCCAGAAGAAGAAACTGATTTAACGTTCTTCTACGGTGAAAACATCACCATCGATGTGAATAGCACGCTTGAAATTACTCTTGGTGAGTAAGCAAGTACTGCGTAAGTAAGCGCGAGTAGGTTCTTATAGTACCTTCTTGTACTACCTTCTTTAGCTCAGTACATTAATGAGCTTCACTCGCTTTTAAGTGATACACCGCATAGCCATCAGAATCCTGATCTATGCGGTGTAACCCTTCCACCAATAACGCTTCAGCTTTTCCCGCTGCGCTATCATTGCCACGAAACTCTACCGTTGCTCCTGCAGGCAAAAGAATCTGCCAGTTATGTTGTAAATCTAATGCTAATTCGCCTTCGTTCTGCGCCGTGTTGTAGCGTGCATAATCCGCAATTACTTTGCGCACCTCTTCCCCAGATGCGTACACTAAAGTACTACCATCTAATCCAGGAAAACTACCACCACCGCCTGCTCGATAATTGTTGGTAACCACCAGAAAGCGTTGTGCAAGATCGAGTAGCTCGCCTTGGTAGCGCACATTTACCACCCGCCGCGCTGCGGCGTTGATTAATTCGCCATTGCTGTTGTACCGCGGTGGTTCGCTCACAGCAAAGGCAAACTCGAGGCCACTTAAGGTATCGAAATTGTAACTCGGGAAGCGGGCAAATAA
The DNA here is from genome assembly GCF_047920995.1 of Aliidiomarina sp. Lineage (NCBI taxonomy): Bacteria > Pseudomonadati > Pseudomonadota > Gammaproteobacteria > Alteromonadales > Idiomarinaceae > Aliidiomarina > Aliidiomarina sp. The sequence goes on along the minus strand of NZ_JBLRWZ010000005.1, from coordinate 68,377 downwards.
TGGTTGCGCCAATGGTTGATTGGCTTCAATTTGCCGATAGGCCAACGCCGACATCTCCAACCACTCTATAATTTGTGCGCCAGTGAGCTCAACAACTTGCAGGGTATTGGGAAATACATATAAATCAACTAGGTTACCCAAGGTAAATTCACCTGCTGCAATTACGGTGTAATCATCTGCATGTTGTGAACCATTCCGAAATGGCGCTGCTGCACTTAAAATCGGTAAATCAGCTGGCAAATCACCATTCTCTTGTGCTGCTTTTGCATACCATGTTTGCGCATCATTAATAAGCTGCACCGCAGTGCTGGGTTGAATCCGCGCGAATAGGCTAGAAATACGCTCGCTTACAGCCCCTAAGGGTTGATTCAGCATTGCCAAGGTGTGCTCATGTTCGGCCATCAGTACGGCTGCAAGTTGTTCATCCTTGCGCTCATCTATCGCCGGTACAGAAACAGCACTGGCCACTACGCCCCATCCGGTTCTGGTTTGTTCCAAGGTAAGATCAATAATGCCCAAGTGGTTTCCCCAATAACCGGGCGAAACAGCGGGAATGCCGCGCACATAACCACGTTCATTATCTACGCTAGGTAAATCATCGTAGGCAGGCGAGCCAGGAAATAGTTGGTGTTGATGGCCAAATAAAATGGCATCGATACCAGGCACTGCTGCCAACTGATAGCTCGCTTGCTCAGCAAACTCTGGATAAGAAGCATAATTGCGTAACCCAGAATGAGGTATTGCAACAACAACTTCAGCGCCTTCAGCGCGCATTTGCGGCACAAAGTGCTCCGCAGCGGCTACAATATCGCGCACCCGCACTTTGCCTTGTAAATACTGTAAATCCCAACGCACAATTTGCGGCGGCAAAAAGCCAATAAAACCAACCTTAACTGAGTGCGCGTTGCCATATTGATCAATTAATGGTTTATCGAAAATTACGTAGGGCGGAAACATTGGGTTATCCCAACCTTCACTCACCTTACCCCACGTATCTTCGCTTTCTGCATGCAATACATTCGCACTAATATAAGGAAAGTTAGCGCCAGCGGCGGTAGCCTCAATAAATTCAAGACCATAGTTAAATTCGTGGTTGCCCATGTTGCCTACATCATACTGTAGGTAGTTTAAGGCGCGCATAATCGGATGGTTGTGCTCGTTAACATACCCCACGCCTTGCTCCGCAACCCAATCGCCTAAAGCGCTGCCTTGAATTAAATCACCATTATCTACTAAATAATGGTTGGGGTTTTCCGCGCGCGCCGCGTGAATAAGTGCCGCAGTGTGCACTAAACCATGCGCTTCGGTAGGCTGCTGGCGAAAATAATCAAAGCCCAACATGTAGGCATGCAAATCCGTAGTTTCCATCAAGCGCAGTTCAATTCGCGCTGGCTCCTCATTAACTGCAGGGCTGCATGCTGAAAGCATTCCTAAACTTGTAGCCAAAGCTATCATTACGGCCGCTGTTCGCAGCATCGAGCTTAAACCTTTACCGTTATTCATCTGCTCACCATTTCTCTACTTATTATTTTGCCTGCCTACTACTGGCATACCATGCTAGTACAATCGGTTTACCAGTAATTGCTCGCCCAACCCGTGCAGCTACTCGGCCACTAGCCAAGTATGTTGGTAGGTTGCTACCTCACCGTATTGCGCCAAAAATGGCTGCATCGCTTCAGTTAACTGCTGCTCTAATTGCCATGGCGGGTTCACCACTAACATACCCGCCCCATACATACCGCGCTCGCCGGCGCTTTCCTGATAACAAAATTCACTCTGCAAAATCGGTTGTTGAATCTGCTGTTGAATTTGTTCGAGTAACAACGCATGCCGCCCTGCTGGCAGCAGCGGATACCAAATAAGCACTACAGCATGTCGGCAACGTTGCATGATCATGGCCGCCGTGGCTGCCACATCTAAATATTCAGTTTTATTCTCATATGCCGGGTCTATCAGTACCAATAATCGTGGCGTTTTCGGTGGTAACTGCTGTATTACTCCAGCCAAACCATCGCCATGCACAACGCGCCCCGTGTGCCGTTGCTTGCTCGCTGTAGCGCGATCTTGCAGTGCAGCATGTTCGGCCGGGTGTAGCTCAAACACAGTATGTCGATCTTGGCTGCGGCGAAACTGCGCCACCCAACCGGGTGATCCTGGGTAGTAACGTAACTTCGCTACATCATGCAACTCACCTTGCTGGGTTGCTTCGGCATTAGCGTTATCGAGGCCCGCGAAAAAATCGGCCCAAAAGCTATTCTTTTCAAGAGCATCGCGCACCGCAATCGCTTTCGCAACACCAGCGCGAAACTCACCCTTCTTTTGTGCTTGCGCATCAGCTAAATCGTAATGCCCTTTACCCGCATGGGTGTCAAAATAATGAATTGCACTCTCTTTAGCCTGCATTCGTTGCAAGATAGCAATTAACGTAAGGTGTTTTTGCACATCGGCTGGGTTGCCAGCGTGATAGCCGTGTTGGTAACTAAGCATGAGTATCTCTGCATTATTTGAAATAAATATTAAGCGTAGCCATACCACGAATAACTTGAATATTACGCTTCATAAATGGCGGCTCTACAACCCCGTTAGAATAACCTGAATTCTAAGCATTGTCCCTACTGGCGAGGCCCGCTAGAAAATGCCCGCCATTGGCACCCGCTCATTTCCCATTTACCGGCAAATCAATTAGTCTTAAGCACTGAACGGCAACCGCGAAATTACCAGTAATACGCAAAGCAGAACAAGTAAACGGGGAATCCATGCAGTACTTAACTACACAGGCTAGAAAAACAACCATGCGCCGCACTATCGGCAGCCTTGGTATGTTGTTAGCACTTAGCACCCAAATCGCATTTGCTAGCGCTACCGCATCGAACAACGCTGTAATCGAAGCTGATGAACGGCTCGCTGGGCTTCATCAGCATATCGAAGCCACCCGCGCTCAATGGGATATCCCAGGCGTTGGCGTAGCTGTGGTGTACAAGGATGAAATCATCCATATGTCGGGCTACGGGGTATTGCAGCAGGGCGAGAATGCTAATGTAAACCCTGATACTTTATTTGGTGTAGCCTCTACCTCGAAAGCCATGACCGCAGCCTCACTGGCCATGTTGGTAGATGAAGGCAAACTGGATTGGGATGATCGGGTTATTGATCATTTACCTTGGTTTGCACTCAGCGATCCGTGGGTAACTGCAGAAGTGCGCGTTCGCGATCTACTTACGCACCGAGTTGGTGTTGGCCGCATGACCGGTAACCGCTTGCAGTTCATGCCTACCGCTTCACGCCAGCAAGTAATAGAGCAAATGCGCTATCATGAGTTTGAGGCACCCTTTCGCTCGCGGTATGTGTATAGCAACGTGATGTACTCTACTGCTGGTGAAATTATTGCTGCAATAACCGGGCAAAGCTGGGATGCATTTATGGCACAGCGGTTATTCCAACCGTTGAATATGCAACGCTCCAATACCTCAATTACCCAGTTCGCGGATGGCGATAGCAATATCGCATGGCCTCATCAGTTTATTGATGGCGAATTAGTAAAAATCGCTCGGCGCAACTTTGATAACGTAGGCCCTTCTGCTTCTGTAAATACCAGCGTGCATGATATGGCGCAATGGATGCGTTTACAGCTAGGTGAACCTGGGGTTTACAACGGCACGCGCATACTGAGTGAACAGGTAATGGCAGAAATGCACCGCCCGCAAATTGCTACCGGTAGAAACGATCGTACCGAAGCTGTGCGGGCTTACGGCTTTGGTTGGGCGCTAGATGAATACCAAGGTTTTCAGCGCAGCCAACATGGCGGTGCCACCGATGGCTTTAATACATCATTGGTGTTGGTGCCAGAGTTAGATTTGGGCATCGTGGTAATTACCAACACTTTTAGCACCTATATGCATGCGCTAGTAAACGACATTGTAGATCGTATGGCTGAATTACCAAGCCAAGATTGGAATGGCGAGTACTTCGAACGCTACAACGCCCAATACGAACGCGTGCTAGCCGAGCGCCTGGAAATTGAAGCTGAACGCGAGCTCAACACCACACCCAGCATGCCTGCCGAGCAGCTGTTAGGTAGCTACCATGATCAACAGTATGGTGAAGTTCAGGTATTTAAGAACGAGAATGGCGGTTTATCGCTGCATTTCTGGGATGACGGTGTATCTATTCTAGATCTTGAGCATTGGCATCATGATACCTATCGCGCAGCGTGGCGAAATCGTGCACAGCGTGAAAAGTTTGTGCACTTCACTCGTGCTCGCGATGGCAAGCCAGCCAGCTTAGAGGTAACATTCACATTGCGCCCAGCAATGTTACAGGTAGGTATTTATCCAACGCCTTACTACCGCAACGTTAGTTTCAAGCGCAAATAAGTTGGCCTGAATACGAAAAAACCTCCCGAACTTAGGTTCCGGAGGTTTTTACGTAATATCATCTAACACATGGGCGCGAATACGCTTAATGGCTTGGCTATGTAGCTGAGAAACCCGCGATTCGGTAACGTCTAGCACAGCCCCTATTTCCTTCAGGTTTAATTCTTCTTGGTAATACAATGCCATTACCAGTTTCTCTTTCTCGGGTAGCCTTGAAATCGCCTGCGCCACTAACTCTCTGCGCTCACCATTAAATAGCGCTTCGGCAGGTGAGCTGTATTCATTTTCAATCGCGCTCGGCTCATTGTGCTCGTTTTTCTCGAGCACCACTTCATCATATGAGAGCACCAAGCCGTTATTCGTATCGAGCAGTAGCTTATGATATTCCTCGAGCGGCATATTCAGCGCCGCCGCAATCTCACGCTCTTCAGGTGAGCGGCCAAGTTCATGGCCTAACTTACGCACACAGGCTTCTACTTCACGAGCATTGCGGCGCACGCTGCGCGGCAACCAATCACGGGAGCGCAACTCATCAATCATGGCGCCGCGAATACGTTGATGCGCAAAAGTAGAAAATGCCGCCCCGGCGTTCGCATCAAAACGGCTAAAGGCATCTAACAAACCTTCCAGCCCAGCTTGAATTAAATCATCGGTATCTACACCAGCAGGCAAGCGCACCTGCAAAGATAAGGCTTGCCGCCGAACCGCAGGGTAATATTGCTGCAAAACCGATTCTCGATTCAATTTGCCTTCAGCTGTGTACATAATTGGCTACTTCTACTCCTTATCGCTTACCGAAGAAACCCGTACGCTAATCAACTCAATATTGAAGAATTGTCGCGCACTCTCTCGCACATTGTTAATTAATCCTCGCGTAGATACAACCGGTGGGTGTAATAGCAACAAGCGCTTCGGGCCATCATTCACATGCAGCTTTCGCAGCGCGTAATAAGCTCGCTGAAAGCCGTTACTATCTGGCTCCACCCACAATGCCCAACGCGGATAGGTTGCTAGCAAATTGGCATAATTACTACTGGCAATATCTGCGGCAATAAGCTGCCATTGCTCAGCATCACCAACCCACTGCTTGCCACGCTCTGCTAAATGATGCAATTGTGCACGCACTGCATCTGTGCTGCCATCACATTGCGAAGGCAAGCCCACAACTACCAAAGTTTGCTCCGGCGTTGGCGTATGCTGTTGTTGCTTCGCCCAATCTCGTAAACCTGCAGCTTGATCACTACTCACTTCGAACTCCTGCTGCCGACATAATTTGCATTGCCGCACTTGCCTCAAACAAATGCATGATCCCACTTAAAATTTTCCGCGCATTGGCTTTGCCGCGCTTCCCCGGAATACTCAGTAAGCGCTGCCGCGCACTCAATAGCGGCGCTTTTTTGGTGTGCTCAAGGTAAATGGCCAATGCCGCCATGCTACTCGCCAAAGCCACTAAGGTATTTTGCGGTAATGCGCTATAACCCGCTTGCTCTAATAATCGATAAGCTTGGCGGCTTAAACGTGCCAACTCATCACCAGCAAGTTGCTCTAATATCAGTTGCTCACCTTCGGCTAAGCTCATGTAATCCGGCGTAAGCCAGAAGCGCCGCGCCAGATTGCTATTGCGCTCAATACTGTTTAACTCACCATACCACAACGTATAATGCGCTGATTCACCAGGCAGCGTTATCTTTTCCTGGCTAAGAATGAGCTGCGCAGCTTCACCACGATACTGTAATGGTAGTTTTGTATGGTTGTGCATTGTTGCGCGCAAAGCAAGTGCCGCTACCCGCGCTCCATCTGGCCGAACTACACGATGATTACGGTTGATTACCGCAATCCAAGGTACATTGTTATGGGCCAATTCGGCTAAGAGCTCACGCTCAGGTAATGCCGCAAACACATGTTGCTCAGCCGCAAGTTCATTGCATATCTGGGCCGTGAGTGAGCTATGCTGATCCGCAAAATTCTGCGGTAAATAAGTACAAGGCAGCATCTCACCCGCTGCTACCGAGCACGCCGCTGGTAAGTACCAACTACAGCCAGCAACTGGTTTGCTGCGCGGCCAATGCGCTGTTCTAGCTGCTGCCTTAGCCAACACCGATGTGCCATGCTGCTGCCACTCAACAAGCGCTTCCGCCTGCTCAATATTCGGCAGCTCGGCAATTTCACGTAGCTCATGCAGCTGCGAGAAAGCAGCAACCTGTTGTTGTAATTGCGCGTACAAACTTGCCAGCGTTTTGCCTTGCGCCTGCAATTTACCGGTATTTGCGCGCTGCGAAGGTGCTTCATCAACCGTTACCGAAGCCAACCATTGGCTAAACTCGGCATACTCGGCCGCCACACCATCCAGTGCCTTCTCTATCAAAACCGCCGCATCGGGCAATTCGAGATCTTCGGGTACTCGTTGGCCGTTGGATATGAAATGAAGGGTTAAACCCTCGCGAACCAATACATCGAGCGCGCCGCCTAAGCGCACCGATTCATCTACTTTAGTAAGAATACAATCATGAATATGGTTATTGGCCTGCTCGGCGTATTGTTGAAATAACTGCACCACCTCAGCGAGGGTTTCTCGCTGGCTTGCACTATTTAATAACAATACCAAGCGAGTTTTCGCCGTATTTGCAGCTCGGGTTTGTAGCTCAGAAATGCGCTGGGTAAGCCGCTGATCTCGTTGGCTCATGCCCACCGTATCTATCAGCACCAACTTCTTACCCTGCATCCGTTGCTCTAGTTGCGCGAGCCCTTCGCCATCTTCCAGAGCGTACATATCTACATTCAGAAGGCCGGCATATATTTTTAATTGCTCGCGCGCGCCTACCCGATAACCATCGGTGGTTACCAGCAATAACGCTTCAGCACCAAACTGCATTACATAATGTGCCGCTAACTTGGCGGTAGTGGTTGTTTTACCTACGCCCGTTGGGCCAACTAACGCCACTACACCATCAGCGAACAGTTCCGCTGGCATAGCGGGTAGCAACAAACGCTGTTGTAATTGTTCCGCTAACCACTGCGAGATATCCACAACCTTGTTTGCTTCTGCGCTGGGTAACGCAGAAAACTGCGCCACGATTTCGCGAATAAGCTCACCGCTAAAGCCTGCTGCTTGCAAAATATTCACCAGCTCGCGCACCGCATGTTGTGGTTTCTCTTGCGGCACTTGCGCTGCTTGCTGCTGGTTCAGCATGCTGCGCATTTCTTGTACTTCACCCAACAAACGTTGCGCTAACGCCGAAAAATCATTTAGCTGGGTGTTATCCGCTTGCGCTACTTTTTCTTCAAGCGCTTCTTCAGCCATCGCCAGAATTTCATAGCCTTCGGGAAGCTGGCGAGAAGACAAAATCATGGCATCAGCGCCTAAGCTCTCGCGAACTTGGCGCATCGCATCACGATTATTGGCACCTAAAAAGCGCCGTACACTCATTTATTCTCTCCAAGTAATGCGGTTATTTTTAATGTTCGATCATCTGGCACTTCGGCTTGCGACATTACCACAAGATAGCGCAACTGGCGGCGCAAAAAGTGCGCAAGTAACGGTCGTAAACCATGCTGTACTACCAATACCGGTGCTTCGCCCATCGCTTCTTGCCGTTCTAATGCTGTGCGTGCCTGCTCTTGTAAGGTAGCGGCTAAGCCTGGTTCCAGCGCACCACCACTATTCATAGCCTGCATTAGTACTTGTTCTAAACGTACATCGAGGCCCATCACTCGCAGCTCTCGGGCGCCGCCAAACCACTTCTGAGTTATGGCTCTGCCCAATGCCAAACGCACTTGTGCAGTAAGCTCATGCGCTTCCGGTTGCTGCCCTTCAAACTCGGCGAGGGTGTCAAAAATAGTGCGCATATCGCGAATGGGCACTTCTTCATCAAGCAAATTCTGCAAAATACGCTGCAGCACAGTAAGTGATACACATTTGGGCACCACATCTTCCACTAAACCTTGGTTCTCTTCCGCTAGCTTATCTACGAGTTGCTGAACTTCACCGCGGCCGAGCAGCTCTCCTGAGAATCGCTGTAATAAATGATTCAAGTGCGTTGCCACCACCGTGCTTGCATCTACCACCGTATAGCCATAAATTTGCGCATGTTCACGCTCGCTAGCATCAATCCAAACTGCTTCTAAACCAAAGGCTGGATCTGTAGTTGTAATGCCTTCTACCGTGCCGGTAATTTGCCCCGGGTTAATCGCTAACCACTTATCCGGATGAATTTCCGCAGCACCTACTTCACCACCTTTTAAGGTGATCACATAGCGATTCGGCGCTAGCTCTAGGTTATCGCGAATGTGTACTACCGGCGGTAAAAAACCAACATCTTGAGCAAACTTTTTCCGCACACTTTTAATACGCCCCAGCAGTTCACCTTGTTGACGCTCATCTACTAATGAAATCAAACGGTGGCCTACTTCCATGCCAAGGGTATCCACTAACTGTACATCCTTCCAAGTGGCTTCGGGCGATTCGAATTGTGCCACAGGCGCATCGGTAACCGGTTCCTCCGCAGCTCGCTTTTTCTGGCCTTGCATAATCCGCCACGCAATAAAGGCTAGCGCGGTAGTAAATAATAAGAACACGAAGTTAGGCATACCTGGCACCAACCCGAGCATACCGATTACAATCGCTGCCAATATCATTACCTTCGGATTTACGAACAGTTGGCTCACCATTTGCTGACCAACATCCTGATCGGTGTTTACCCGTGATACGGTTACACCAGCTGCGGTAGAAATTACCAATGCTGGAATTTGCGCTACCAAGCCATCACCAATAGCAAGCAAAATGTAGGTTTGCGCGGCATCACCGAAGCTTAAATTATGCTGCATGGTACCAATCATTAAACCACCAATGATGTTCACCACCATGATAATCAAACCGGCTACCGCATCGCCGCGCACAAATTTACTAGCACCATCCATCGAGCCATAGAAATCGGCTTCTTGAGCTACTTCTTGTCGGCGTTTACGCGCTTCTTCTTCGCCCACCAAACCCGCATTTAAATCTGCATCGATAGCCATTTGCTTACCGGGCATCGCATCAAGCATAAAACGTGCGCCAACTTCCGCAATACGGCCGGCACCTTTGGTAATTACCATAAAGTTAATAATTACCAAGATTAAAAACACCACTAAACCTACGGCAAAGTTACCGCCAACCAAGAATTGGCCAAAGGATTCAATTACTTTACCGGCTGCATCACCGCCGGTGTGGCCATCCATTAACACCACGCGCGTAGAGGCAACGTTTAAGGATAAGCGTAACAGCGTGGTAAACAGCAGTACCGCAGGGAAGGCCGCAAAATCGAGAGGTTTTTCGGCAAACATACTTACCAAAAGCACCATCAAGGCTAGCGCGATATTAAAGGTAAACAGTAAATCGAGAACGAACGGCGGTAATGGCAATACCATCATCGCCAAAATCATCAAGATCAGAATTGGGCCTACCAATACGGGTAAGCTGCCGGAAGATAACTTACCGAACTGATTAAGTGCAGGCATCAGCCCCTTCATTCTTTGTTCCCCTCGGGCGCATCATCATCTTGCTGATAGCGCGGATGTATTTTTCGCTCTGCCATTTGTTTTGGTACTGTTAAATGCATCGGTTTCGGCGGCGTATCGCCACCCTCTTTGCGAACCTGTTTTAAACGGAATGCCCAAGCTAATACTTCAGCCACAGCGGTGTACAATGCGGTAGGTACTTCACGATCGATATCTACGTTGTAATATAGGGCCCGTGCGAGCATTGGCGCTTCTAACCGCGGAATTCGATGTTCCTCGCCAAGTTCACGTATTTTCGCAGCAACGGCATCTGAACCTTTCGCTACCACGCGCGGGGCGCCCATTTTAACTTCATCATATTTTAATGCTACCGCGAAATGCGTAGGGTTAGTGATAATCACATCGGCCTCAGGCACCTTGCTCATCATGCGGCCTCGCGATATGGCTTGCTGCTGAGAACGGATACGCGCTTTTACGTGCGGGTCGCCGTCCGTTTCTTTGTGCTCACGCTTCACTTCTTCTTTGGTCATTTTTAGCTTTTTTGCATGCGCATATAATTGGTAAGGCACATCAATTAACACCACTACAATTAGCGTAAGCACCATTAAAAGGCCTGCTTCGGCAGCCAGTTTTAATGCGTTGGTCAATGCTTTTTGCACCGGCTGGCCCATCAGTGCCATATATTCACTGTGGCGCGAATACAAAAATGTAATTAACACCCCGCCCACCAACAGTGTTTTAGCAACCGCCTTGCCCAATTCCGCCAAAGCTTGGCTAGAAAAAATACGCTTCAGGCCTTTCACTGGGTTTAGCTTGGAAAGCTGCGGCTTCATGCCTTTTCCTGAAATCACCCAGCCACCTAATAAAGCAGGCGCCACCAATGCGAGCACTACCATCAACATGAACAGTGGCATTAGCGCAAACAAGCTCTTTAGCGCTAAGTTCGCCACTTTGGAAAGCATTGGAGCAACATCAAACGCATGTTGGCGCTCAAACAAAAACGATTGCTCCATCACCGAGCCCACTTGCTCGAACAACGCTGAGCTCATTCCCCATAAGCCGATAATGCCACCAAACAACAAAACAAAGGTGGTGAGCTCGCGTGATCGCGCAACCTGCCCTTCCTCACGCGCTTTCTGTAAGCGCCTGGGCGTGGCGGGTTCTGTTTTATCAGCTTCGTCGCTTGTGCTTTGCTCAGCCATGATTCACTCAGAGTTTCGGCAATTTTCAGGAATTAGCGCTTATTTTGCCGCAAAGCAAGCATCGTTGAATGGCAAAAAAGCGCCTGTTTAGAGGCGCTTTTCTCAAGGATTAATAAATAATTAAGGAAAGATTATAAAAATAGTGAGGTTGGCTCTTGGTCTATTTGCAAACCACCCTCGCCTAATTCTTCGTTTAGCTCTTCTTGCAGTAGCCGCTCAAACTCCTCTGCATCGCCCGGTAATAAGCCCTGTCGGCGAATAAAATCAGCAGATTGCTCGGTATGCAATACCAGAGTGATACGGCGGTTCATAGGATCTCGAGGATCGGCACCCTCAAGTGGGATACGATCGGCCATACCGGAAATAGAAATGAGTTTATCTGGGTCTAGTCCACCAGCAACTAGCTCCCGCCGCGAAGCATTCGCACGATCCGATGAAAGCTCCCAGTTACTGTAACCCACGTAGCCACCAGAATAAGGAATACTATCGGTATGCCCACTGATGGTGAGCTCGTTATCTACAGAGTTCAGAATCGGCGCAATAGTTCTTAGCAAACGGCCCATATAAGGGGCTACAGTAGGAGAGCCAATCTCAAACATTGGCCGTTGATCGGTATCCATCATTTGAATGCGCAAGCCTTCGCGGGTTAAATCTAAGCGCATTTGTGCTTGTAACTGCCGCAAAGCTGGATCTGCTTGAATAGCGCGTTCAATTTGCCGTTGGATATTTTGGAAATGCCTACGCACATCGGCCGGCCGCGTTTGCATGCGATAATCGATGCGCATTTGCTCGCCGTCTTGGTGGGCACGATCTGGGCCACCGCCGGGAATAACTCGGCTTGGCGAACCATCTCTAGGCCCACCCATAATCGCCACAGATAAAGGGGTTTGGAAATACTCAGCTACTGCTGCTCGCTGCTCATCATCAGCCATGGAAAGAATCCACATTACCAAAAATAACGCCATCAACGCTGTCATAAAATCGGCCAGCGCAATTTTCCATGCCCCACCATGATGGGCATGAACTACTTTTTTTCGGCGAATTATTATCGGACGATGATCTTCAGCCATACCTACGACTCCGTTGGCTTAGTACCGCGAACATATTCTTCTAGCTCAATAAATGATGGGCGTTCAACTAAATCCAGAGCTTTACGGCCGAACTCAACTGCAAGCTGCGGCGCATAACCGTTCATGCTCGCAAGCAAAGTAACCCGCACACACTGAAGTGATTTTAAGCCCTCGGCAATTTGCCGCTCAATTCGTGTTGCCAGTGGGCTAATAAAACCATAACCCAATAAGATACCAAGAAAGGTTCCGATTAACGCATGAGCAATCATTTCACCCATCACATCTGCCGAGGCATCTGCATAAGTTAGTGCTTTTACTACACCTAATACGGCGGCAACGATACCAAATGCTGGCATCGCATCACCTACTTTAGCGATCGCATCTGCGGGCACATGGGCTTCTATTTCAAAGGATTCAATTTCGTGCAGCATAAGCTCATCGAGCTCATGAGGGTTCATGTTGCCGCTAATCATTAAACGCAAATAATCGGTAATGAAGTTACGCAACATATCATCACTTAATACGGCAGGATGCTCTTGAAACAACGCACTTTCTTGTGGTTCTTCAATATCACGCTCAACGGCTAACATACCATCACGGCGCATTTTATTAAGTAGCTTGTAAAGCAGCGCCATTAAATCCATGTACACCGCTTTGTTGTACTTGGTGGTGGCTTTTAATTTCTTGGTTATGTTAAACGTAGCTTTAATGGCTTTACCGTTATTCGCCGCAATAAATGCACCAACACCGGCACCACCAATCATTAAAATTTCTAGTGGCTGCCAAATCGGCCCAAGTTGACCGCCGGCGAGAGCAAAACCGCCGAATACGGAAAAAATAACAACTAAAAACCCCAACGCGATGAGCACAGGCTACCCCTCAATTATCTACTTCTTTTGCTGTTAACAGGCATTACTACAATGCTAATACTCACCTAATTCCAGCAGCAATTATGATTGTTCTCAGTTTATCGGCGGCGCGCCAGAAAACTTAAGTGCTTATTCACCATTATTCGAGGGTACTTTGCCTACTTGCGCGGGTTTTTTAGCTTGGCTTTACCGGGTTTTCCTGCACGAGAAGGAGGTTGGCAGATACCACACACATAATCTGTATCTGGGGTGTGGGCATGATTAACAAACTGCAATTGGCATTGGTTACACGTAGAAAGTTGAAACATATTGCTTTCAAAAAACCTTAGTAATGTCCAAGCACGGGTTAAACCTAACACTTGCTCGCCACCGGTAGATTCAACATGCTCGTTATATAGGCGATATGCTTTGGTAAACGCAGCCATGCGATCCAGCTCGGGGTGCTCAGCTAAATTCATATAAATTGAGTAGAATAGGGACGAGTGGATATTGGGTAACCATGTCATAAACCAATCGGTTGAGAAAGGGAGTAAACCTTTCGGGGGCGATTCGCCTTTTACTTCTTTATACAGCCGAACCAACCTACCACGGTTCAATTCCACTTCAGATTCTAAAACCTGCAAGCGCGCCCCGAGCTCAATTAGCTCGATGGCCAGCTGTACTTGGTTCATTTCATCTAATAGTTTTTTTTCTGACACGGCTTTTTTACCCTACGCAAGCTTACCTGCAAAAATAGCGGCTAGGCATGCTTAATGCGCATACTTAAACTGGCTAGCGCGTAGATGCCATTAACATTGCTAAGTGAGTTTGCGTAAGCCCTGTTTCACGCTTACTACGCAAAACATGTTGCAGCTGTTCAGCATTATCTGCACACGGGCGAAGCACAAATTGACCTTGAGTAGCCAACCAAGTGATTTCACGAACAGACATCGATGACAATAAATCAGCCATTTCAGAGCCTAGTTTCAACCGAAACATTGCCGCATCTCGATCTTCAGTAAGCATTTTCTGTATGAGTAGTAAATACGCAAGGTTGAGTTCTTGGAACTCTTCCAAAGTTTTTGTGGTTTCCAAAATGCCGATCTCCCGTGTTTCTCGTTAAGAGAAATGGTGAAGCGTGATATGTTTTTTGCAATCATCGCAGGATTAACGTGCTACTTATTATTATTGTTGTTAACCATTTGTTATTGATAACGCGATTCAGTTTGTTCGTCAAGACATGACGCAGCAACTATTTCCATCATCTTTACGCTAACTTTATAAAGCATCGTATCCGATGTGTATGTAGGTGGAAACCCCTGAAAAACGTAAAGATCGTAGGCAATCACTTAAGTTACTGAACCTTTAGTCTTTTCGCCTGTTTGTTTTTTGAGCTAACGAAATCTACAGAGCCGCGATAATAACAGCTTGCAGGCGTTCTGTTCTAGTTTTCGTCTGAATGCGCCACTTCTTGCAACCATATCAATAGTTCAACCAACACTTCGCGTAACGAATCAGGTAAATAATCATCTGGGTTTAAATGCATTAAGAGGCCAACGAGTTCTGGTGCATCATGCACATAAATGTCATGTTTTTTTGCTTCAGCAATAATTCGTTCAGCAAATTCACCATAACCTTGCGCTAAAATTTCTGGTTGTGTTCCCCCAGTTCCATAACCTAAGGCAACAGCACCTCGCCGCTTGTGCCAATCTTGCTTACTCATCGTTTGGCTCCTCACGATTGCGAGTTTCTACGTTCACTTCCGTTAAACCTAGCTTGCTAAGCCGCTCACGCAAAATACTCTCTTTGCCGGCGAGCTTGTGGATCACGCTCTCATCGGCCACGAACAACAAATGCAGCTGTTTCTCGTGTAAATGCACACCCACAGATAAATCACCAAGCCCCTGTACGGAAAGTTCTAGTTCCGAGCGCCAGCTCTTCGCCGATTTCGCTTGGGTTTGCTCACTTTGCTGTCCGGCGCGCGGATCGGCCATCATGGGTTGCAAAAAAAGCGCCATAAAAATGCCTTGCCAGATATCGCCTTCCCAACGCAGCACCGGCGTACTCAACATTTCCAGCTGTTGCCGCACAATGGGCTGCAAAGGCTCCGGCACTGGTGCGCCTATTCCACGTTCGCCGCCGCGCGCAGCGTTATCCGCTTGGCTCGCATGAAATTGCATTTGTGGTTGCTGCTGCAAACGATGCAGTGGTGCTTCGCCACGAAACCATTTACTGAGGGTGGTTTCATAAAACACGCCGCTATTGCGAATGCTTTGCTCAAGCCGCTCATTCAACAAGGAAGGGGTAATTGCCTCACCGGGAAGTAGCAACGGTTGGCCGGGCCGAATCGCCGAGCCCGGCGCTGGATATTGCATAAGCACATCGGCAATCGCTCGGCCAGCATTGGAAAGTGCCGTATAAGTAGAAGTATTTGCTGGGGGTAATGGTTGTAGTTGCTGATAGCTCGCTTGCGCTAATTTGCCACCAGTGCGCAATTGCGGCTGAGTGGCATGAGCTTGCGAGTTGGCTCTTGCATCAAGCCGAGAATCGCTTTGTAGTGCACGCGGCCCTTCACCTGGGTCTACTGCACGCACTGGTTGATTGAGGTTTTTTTGCGCTGTTAAATCGCCTTTGGGGCCCAACACTTGGTGCAGGAGCGTATCGAGCAGAGGGGTAATACCGCTCATATTCTACCTCCTCACATTATCAGTACTGAGTGTGTGCCTTGTTAGCCCGCTGTGCTCATAACATCGTACAATAAGCAAGCGTTATGATAAGTAAGCGTTGTCTACTTTACGTTTTTTAGATGCTGCAGAAAGCATTTTTTCAAGCTCGCTGCGCCGCTGCGTAAGCCGCTCGCGAATCTCTTGATCTTGTTGTAAAAGCGTTGCAAGCAGTTGCAATTTCTGTTGTTGCTGATGCTCTGTTAACATGGCGTCAAGCTCATGTTGCTGCAAACGCTCTACTTCACGAACGTAGGCAACTTCGCTATCAATCAACTTGGTCCAATCGTCTTCACGAGCGTGCGTGAGCATTTCCGCAGAAAAACTCAATAACCGCTTATAGGCTGCAACCACTTCGGTTCCCTCCATTACTGGTTTCAAATACGCCCGCACACCCATCTTTAAGCTCCCTGCCTCGCTGCCGCGGCTTGCTGACCAATTTCTTTCCATGCTGATCCTATATTTTCTAAAAGCGTTGCAGCTTCATCTAGTTTTTGTTCATCATTGTGTAAATTAGCCTTTAAAAGCAACGACGCAACATAGCCATATAGCCCTTCTAAACGCTCGGCTAACTCGCCACCTTTATCTTTATCGAGTGCTGCCAATAAACCGCTATTCACAATATCTAACGCTTTCGATATCGCTTTGCCTTTTTCTGCCATGTTGCCGTTCTGCATGTGCAATTTGGCGGCCTTTATGGCTGCTTGTGCACCATCGAACAACATCGAGATCAGCTGATGCGGGCTTGCCGAAAGCACATTGCTCTCAACACTAACGCGGCCATAGGCTGCTGCTCCTCGCATTGCATACATAACTGCTCTCCTATCTGTGCTTATTCATTTGGCTGTATGGTTCAGGTTCGTGTGCAAGCCAGCAAACCAACTCCGCTCACTTATTAATTACGGCCCAATTGCGCGTTCAAAATATCGAACTGCTGGGTTAAATACATACTGGTTGAGTTCATATTGGCCACCATTGAATCTAGGCGTGCAAACTGAGTGCGGAAGCGATCAATGGTTTTATCAATACTCTCTTCCATGCGCATAAAACGATCATCTAACCTACGCATGCTATCTTGCAGGCCTTTTGTGGTGTTCTTTATTGGGCCATTATCTTGTAATAATTGCTTAATACTTACATCAATTTTACCGCTTAAGCCGCCCTCAGCACTGGTACCAGCAAAAAACGTTGCTAAATCGGTCATGTTGCTGCCGGCGAGCTCCGCCAACTTGCTTTCATTCAGAGTAAGCTTGCCATCCAGGCCTAAATCGATTCCTACATCACGCAGCATGCGCATGTTGCCGTCTTCAACACCCGAACCCATAATGCTGCGCATCCGCGATTGCACGGTACGAAGGGTTGAATCACCTAATAACGAACCATTCGTGCCGCCCTCACCACCAAATCGGGTTAAATCGCCAATCACGGTTTGCAGATTGTTGTATTTCTCCACAAACTCTTTAATCGCCGTTTCGGTTAGTTCTGCATCGCGGGTTATAGAAACCGTGCTCGAGCCTTGTTCTTGTAAATCTAAGGTAACGCCTTGAATGGCGCCTTCAACTCGGTTGCTCTGACTAGTAATGTTAATGCCATTCACATTCAGCATGGCGTTTTGAGCTTCTTGCTCGGTGGCTAAATCAAGAGTTAACTCACCACCTAGCGCACCAAAATCAATATTGGTGATGCCGGCATCTGTGCCCGTTGCCGTTGAGCTCATTACCAAGCGATACGGAGTACCGCTACCATCGTTTACGATTGAAGCTTGCACACCACCATTGGCATTGTTAATGGCGTTACGAATATCCACTAATGAGCTTTGTTCCGGATCGATAGCAACATCGAGCGTATCGCCATTGCCCAAAGTAAAGGAAAGATTACCGCCACCTAAATTAGCGTTTTGATCGGCTACACCAGTGGTTGCTACGCTGTATGCTTCCGCGCGATCAAGTACATTTACTGTATACGTGCCAATAGGGGCTGTAGGGCTTGCGGCTACTGTTACTGCAGAACCAGAAGCGGTACTGGCAACCCCCTGAAACGTTGCCGCTTTATTCAGTTTAGCGGCAGCTTCTTGAAAACTTGATAGTGCGTTCTCAATCCGCCCGTAAGCGGAGATCTTCGCCTGCTGTAATTGCTTCTGCTGCGTAATAGGCTGCAGCTTCTGACGCTCAGCTGCTGCCAACTGATCGAGAAGCCCATTAAGGTCCATTCCTGAACCGATACCTAATGCTGAAATTGAAGCCATTGCGTTACCTTCTAACTAATGTGGGTGTTGTTAACTTTTCGATTTCACAAACGGAATTTCATTAACGCACGTGCAATCAACAGTATAGTTATTTCTACAACACTCTATTTATATTGTCAGCTTTTGCACAAAGTAATTGCTAAAAAAGCTATGCAAAATACAGCTTATTCAATTTATCGGCGCCGTTCGCAAAAACTTTAGAAGTCTGTTTCTAGAACTTCTACCAACTCGCCAAGTGCTTCTAATGCTGAGCCTTCGAGTGGTGCGGGCATATCAAATTGCGGCGGGCCTTCATTCTCAGTAAGTACTACTTGGCGGATATTGCGCCGATCATCCAAACCGGTTACCCAAGCCAATTGATTATCGTTACTGAAGCGCACTAACGAACCCACCGGAATCATGCCGAAATGGCGAATGTAGCGCTCAACCCATTCGTAATCGAACTGGGTTAGATTGTTCAACAGATAGCGATATGCCGTTTCTGCGGTTTGCCCCGCCCGATCGGCTCGAGGCCTACACATCGCATCTACCGCATCGATTACCGCCCCCATCCGTGAAAGCTGCCCGAGATCGGCCGCCTTTAAGCCGTTCGGATACCCGGTGCCATCAAGGCGTTCGTTAATCCGTTCTATTATCCCTTCTTTCACCGCGGCCGCCAGCCATTTACAACCATCCATTTGATGCAGCAATAGTGCTACATGCGATTGCATGCGAATATAGGAATCACGGCTTAACGTACTCGCCTTCCAGAGCGAACTTGGCAGCATGCCCTTGCCCAGATCATGAATCATAGCCGAAGCCACCATTGCCTTCTCTAAATCACGCGGCAGCTTCGTTTGGCTATGCGCCAAATCAATCATACGCACCGCCACACTTAAGCCATGAGTTACCCATTGTGATTCGCGGTGCATACAGCGTAAGGCGAATAAAGAACCTTCGCGGTCGTCTTTTATAATGTCGAGTAATTTATCAGCATGCGCAGAAAGCTGGCTGGAGTTCACCTGCTGGCCTTGCCGCAGAGCTACCATTTGGCTATCCAAGTAGCCAGCAATGCGCGCCATGCGCCTAGCAATTGGTGTGGCATATTTCTCACCTTGCCGCCTACCTAATAAAGCCGCACTTTCTTCTTTCATTTCAAATAGTGGTGAAGGTGTTTTTGAACTGCCCTCGCCAGCATTGCGGGAAGCTTCCCGCTCAATCTCCCGCACAAAGCTCCATAATTGCTTTTCTTGAGCCTTGCTTACATTAGTAAACTCGATACCTACAGTAAGAACCTGCCGATCAGGATCGGTTTTTATATGGCGCACTTCGCCTTCAATTGGGAATTGCGTGCCATCTGGAAAACAAAGATCTAATTGCGATTGCATGCTATTAATTACTTTCGATGCACCATCTAAAGCTGAAAATTCAACCAACGCACCCGTTGCAGAAAGATCTTTTAAATCGCCAATCAACTCTACCGTATGGGTTTCTGTTTCTTCTTGCGCATCTTCTGCTTGTACATCTACCGCTTCAGGTTTGCTGCGTTTTTTAACCGCTTGTTCTGCTCGTAAGCGCACACCTACATCCATACCAATGCGTAAATGTGCTCGGAATGCTGCTCTACGCTGCCGTAAATCCAGGCCGGTGGGCCATGGTGATTTACTAAGCAAACGCCCTTCTTTATCCGTAAATTCGTTCATTTTCATCGGTGTTGAACGAATCATTCCAGCGTGGCTTTGCCCAAGCAGTAAAAACTCCACCCCGCGGCGCAATTTCGGCGCCAGCTCACGAATAGCCGTTAAATCAAACTCCAGATATTCATTTTCTGCCAAGTTTAATAGCACAACCGGAAATGGCTTCGCCTCAGCAGCATTTAATTTAATCTGCGCCGCTCCAGGCTGGGTCATTGTTTCTAGTAAGGCCGCAACCTCCATCTCACTCGAAACCGGCGAATACTCTTCTTCTTGCACGCGTTATCTTCCTTTTTCCATACAGCGCAATTTATGGTTGTGCGCGTTATGTTAATTCTATCGGCATTCGCAAGTAAAACTATAGCTGCGCGGCAGAAAACTTAGCTTTTGAAAGTTTTTTTTAAACTGCGCTAAAGTTTTTTTCCCCAGCACCGATAACTAGGATTGACGGCAGGCAGCACGCCGGCCATTTTTGAAAACAGAAGGAAAAAGACTATGTCAGTAATTAATACCAACATGACCTCGCTGATTGGTCAGCAAAACCTACAGAAGTCTCAGTCTGCACTGCAAACTTCTATGGAGCGTCTGTCTTCAGGCCTGCGTATTAACAGCGCCAAAGACGATGCTGCTGGTCAAGCAATTGCCAACAAAATGACTGCGCAAATCCGTGGCTTAACCCAAGCACAACGGAACGCGAACGACGGTATCTCTTTAGCACAAACAGCTGAAGGTAACCTAAACCAAGTAAACGACAACTTGCAACGTATTCGTGAGTTGGCCGTGCAAGCACAAAACAGCACAAACTCTGCTACTGATATCGCTTCTTTGCAAGCAGAAGTAGACGAGCGTTTAGCTGAAATCACGCGTGTTGTTGAACAAGCTGAATTCAACGGTATCTCGTTGTTTGACCCAGCAGAAGACTTCACCTTACAAGTTGGCGCCAACGATGGACAAACAATTACCATCGCATCTGCTGATTTAGCTTCAGCTGCATTTGATATCGCTGCTTACGATTTAGAAACTGGCGATCTTGCAACGCTTGATACTGCAATCTCAGCAGTTGACGAAACGCGTTCTAAGTTAGGTGCGGTGCAAAACCGTCTTGAATCTGCAATCGACAACATTGCAACTACTGTTACTAACTTATCAGCTGCTCGTTCACGTATCGAAGATGCAGACTACGCAGTAGAAGTTTCTAACATGACCCGTGCACAGATTTTGCAACAGGCTGGTACTTCAGTACTTGCGCAAGCAAACCAGGTGCCACAGTCAGTTCTTTCTTTACTGGGTTAATTTTCTCTTTAAAGCATACAAAAGCGCCTACGGGCGCTTTTTTGTTGCCTGCAAGCCAAGTTCTTTCGCGCAGCCACTTTGCATCTCGTTAGTAAAACTTATCTGCCTTGCTAGCCCTTCTGCAATTGCTTCCACAGCCCCACTCTTTATAATCGGTACAAAGCCTTTACTTCCGAGTACCTATGCCTAAGCAACACCTGCATGCAGCATCTGAACATATCAGCCGCGGTACTATTTTTATGCTACTGGCAGTATTTTGCTTTGCCTTAATGGATGTGGCAATGAAGCAACTCGCTGGGCACATGAGTTCGATGCAAGTGGCATTCTTTCGTGGGGCTACTTCACTGCCATTTGTGCTGGTGTGGGTAATAATGAATAATCGCTTACAGCGCATTAAACCGAATCGCTGGAAGCTCCATGTGCTGCGCGGTGCGGTGAGTATTTTGTTCTTAATTTTAACCGTTATTACCCTACGAGAACTGCCGCTGGCAAATGCCTACGCCATCTTTTTTGTGGCCCCGCTCATTATTACCTTACTATCAGTGCCACTGTTAAAAGAAAAAGTGGGCATTCACCGTTACAGTGCTGTTGCGGTTGGTTTTATTGGCGTACTGGTAATGCTGAACCCAAATGCCATGGGCTTTCTATCCTACGGGGTAATCACCGGCCTGGCGGCCACTTTGGGCTACAGCATAGTAATGATTCTCGTGCGCATTATGCACCGTACTGAGCATTCGGAATCACTCATGTTTTTCTTTGTATTAAGCCTCACCATTGGCTGCGGGTTCTTTGCGCTGTTCGATTGGCGCCCCATTACTTTAAGCGATATGCCTTGGTTATTTGCCCTTGGGTTTTCCGGCGCTATTGCCCAGTATCTGCTAACGGAGGCCTATCGATTGGCCCCGCCTTCGGTGCTATCTTCGTTTGAATACACAGCCATGATTTGGGCCTTGTTGCTTGGCTATTGGCTGTGGGGTGAGTGGCCTGGTGCGGGTGTATTAGTAGGTGCCGCAATTGTAATTGCCAGTGGTATCTATATCAGCCATAGGGAAGCACGGCGCAAGCAGCATTAAGAAACGGTTATAAATTGTGCTAAAGTTATTTTGCTTGCTACCGATAATAACTCTAATAACCGCGTTTTCGTGCGCAACAGGGGCATTTATTATGACAAATCCAATCGGCGAATTATCCAACAATTGGGCGGCATCATTTGCCGCCTCCGAAAAGCAACGCTCTGATAAAGTAATGCAAAACTTGCCTGCGCAGAAAGGCGAAGTTGCTGCGCGCGAAGTATCTGAGCAAGAATTAGTGCCGCCACTGCAACAGATTAATGAAGTGCTAAACCCGTATGGCGTGCAGTTCGAGGTTTCGCAGGGCCAGCCTGTAGTAGTGCAGATTATCGATACCAAATCCGGTGATGTGATTCGGCAAATTCCTTCTGAAGAAGTGTTGCGCGCTGCCGAGCAGCTAGCAGATTTTCGCGGTGTGTTGTTTAACAGCGAAGCCTAAAGCGGCTTCGCTAGTTTTATGAATGTGTAGGCTACACATTCATATTCATGATTTCTTTATACGCATTCACCATACGATTCCGCACCTGCACACCCATCTCAAAGGCAATTCCTGCTTTTTGCGAATCAACCATCACATCATTTAACGAAACCCGCGGATCACCCATTTGAAAGGCTTCTGTTTTCGCAGCTGAAATTTGCTGCAAATCATTGATGCGATTAATAGATGCTTTTAATTCATTGGCAAAGCCTGTGGGCTGGGCACCATTATTTGCTGCAATTGGCTTTGTATTCGCGGCCTGCCCCGCAGCTTGGGTTTGCAACGCCTGCATTTGTTGTAAAGCTGATTGTATTCCGGCAACACTCATTGAAAACTCCTACCCATACTTGATTGGCACAAAGAATAGCAACCTGTGGCAAATTCGAATGCTTTAAATAAAGCAAAAAAAGTGCCTTTTTTGCTCCTTTGTTTGCGAAATAGCCCGCCATAATGTCATCCATGAAAAAACCCTTTAACGCACACTAATTACGCAAAGAGCCCATGGAATCGACATTGAACCCGCAAAGTAACGCCGCAGCAGCTGCACCAGCGCAACAAAATCAGCTGGATAAGTTGTTGGGCTTAATCCGTGGCAATTCACTGCTGCCCATATTAATTGGTGGCGCGGCGTTTATTGCCGTAGTGGTTGCCTTAATCATGTGGGCCTCTACCCCTGAATATCGCGTTTTATATAGCAACTTAAGCGAAGCCGATGGCGGCCGCATTGTTGCAGAGTTAGAAACGCAACGCGTGCCTTATCAACTATCCGCTGGTGGTACGAGCATCTTAGTACCTAGCAATCAAGTGCATCGCATTCGTTTGGGTATGGCCGAGCAAGGCTTACCCCATGGCGGCAATGTTGGCTTTTCTATCATGGATAGCCAAGCGTTCGGCATTAGCCAATTTGCCGAACAAGTAAACTTTCAGCGAGCATTAGAAGGCGAATTAGCCAGTTCCATGGAATCGCTTGGCCCCGTGAATCGGGCGCGGGTACATTTAGCCATGGCCAAGCCTTCGGTGTTCGTGCGGGATCGGGAACCGGCCAAAGCATCGGTTATCTTGAATTTGCATACAGGCCGTTCGTTAGGCGAAGGCCAAGTGAACGCCATTGTGCATATGGTTTCCAGTTCGGTACCAGAGCTCACCGCAGAGAATGTTACCGTAGTTGATCAACAAGGCAATTTGCTTTCAAACAGTGGCCAAACAAGTGATTTGAGCGGCACTGAATTAAGTTACACAGAAGAAATAGAAGGCACCTATCAACGCCGCATCGAAGAAATTTTAGCGCCAATCTTAGGCCGCCAAAATATTAGCGCCCGCATTACTGCACAAATCGATTTCTCACGTGTTGAAGAAACCTCTGAGCGTTATAGCCCGAATCAAACTCCCGAGGCTGCTGCCGTACGCAGTATCCAAAGCAACCTTTCCTATCAAGGTGAAGGGGAGTTTATTGGCGGCGTGCCAGGTGCACTATCAAATACACCACCCGGCATTGTTACCGCACCTATTGAAACACCTGCTGAAGGCGAAGAGGCCGGCAACGGCGCCACAAATAACGGCAACCGCAATGTGCGGCAAGATAATATTGTGAACTATGAGGTAGATCGCAATATCGCCCATATCCAGCACCAGCGCGGCCGCTTGCAACGCTTATCAGCGGCGGTAGTGGTGAATAATCGTTCTGGCATAGATGAAGAAGGTAATCCGATTACCATTCCGCTCGATGAAAATGAACTTGCCCAAATTGATCGGTTGGTTCGCCAAGCCATGGGCTTTAACGCCGAACGGGGTGATCAACTCGAAGTAGTGAATAGCCTCTTTATCGCCAGCGCCGATCCATTAGCAATCGAGCCACGCGAATGGTGGCAAGAACCGGATATGCAGCAACTTTTAATAAGTGTTGGCCGTTACGTGCTTGCAGCACTGGGTATTTTGCTAGCGTATTTATTGGTATTACGGCCCATGATTAAGCGCCGTTTCGTGAAGGTAAGTGAAGAGCAGGCAGCCGCGGAACTCGCTGAAGAGAAACAAACCCGCCGATTACGCGCAGTAGTTGGCGACGACGATGATGCTATTGAGAAAGGCAAAGACGAAGACGTTGATACCATGACCTTTAACTGGCCGAAGAAGAAAAATCTTACCGCCTATGATGAAGCATTGAAGAAAACTCAAGAAATAGCACGCCAGAAGCCTCGCCAAGTAGCGCGTATTGTGCAGAACTGGTTACAGGAGGATGAGCATGTCCGAGATTGATCGCGCCACTGAAGAGCGTAACAACTTCGAGAACATGACCGGCTTGCGGAAAAGTTCGATTATGTTGCTAGCGCTGGATGAAGATACTGCGGTAGAGGTGTTTAAACACTTTACGCCGCAACAAATTCAACGCATCAGTAAAGAAATGACACGCTTGCAGAATGTTTCTCGCAATGAAATACGCTGGGTGCTGGAGCAATTCCATGAGGATTTATCCAATGCACCACCCGTGGATGAATACGATGGCTACATCCGTTCTGTGCTTACCAAAGCGTTAGGCAGCGAGCGTGCCTCTACATTAATTGAAGATGTACTGGATCAGAAAGCCGGTAACTACGGTATTGATGCGCTGAACTTAATGGATGTGCCAGAAGTTGCTGAACTGATTCGCGATGAGCATCCGCAGATTATTGCTACCATTCTTATTCACCTCGATCGCCAGCAAGCGGCTGGAGTGTTGGAGCTCTTTGAAGAGCGCTTACGCAATGATGTTGTTTTACGGGTAGCCACATTTACCGGCGTTCAGCCGGCCGCGTTACAAGAACTTACCGAAGTACTTGGCGGTATGTTGGATGGCCAGAACTTGAAGCGCAGCAAAATGGGTGGCGTAAGAACAGCTGCCGAGATTCTCAACTTAATGAGTGCTGGCCAAGAAGATACCGCACTCGAGAATATTCGTGCTTACAACGACGAATTGGCGGCGAAAATTATCGACGAAATGTTCTTGTTCGAAAACCTTATCGATCTCGACGACCGCAGCATTCAAGTATTGCTTAAGCAAATCGATACCAATGTATTGGTTATAGCCCTTAAAGGCGCCGAAGAAGAGCTGGTGGATAAGTTTTTACGCAATATGTCGCAACGAGCTGGCCAATTGGTGCGCGAAGAAATGGAAACCCGCGGCCCTGTGCGCTTATCGCAAGTGGAAGCCGAACAGAAAGCAATTTTGGCTATCACTCGCCGCCTCGCCGATGCCGGCGAAGTAATGCTAAGCAGCGGAGACGATACCTATGTTTAAGCCTTTTTCTACTGCAGACCTTAAATCTGAGCACGAAGATCTCTCAGAAACTAAGGTTGTGCCTGGAGAAAAATGGCGGAAATGGCAGCTTGAGCAATTGCCTTCGAAAGAACAGCAACAAGCTCGGCTTGCTGAAGCCGAAACCAAAACCTTCGTGCGTGATGCAGAACTAACGAAGTTGCGGGAAACCGCACGCCAAGAAGCGTGGGAAGAAGGCTTTACGGAAGGCAGCAAAAGTGGTTATGAGGCCGGATACAGCGAAGGCCTTGCCGCAGCTAAAGCCGCCGTAGAAGCAGAGAAGCAACAGCAAATTGCAACAGCAGTAACACCAATTCAAAACCTAGCCAGTGCTTTTAGCGAAGCGCTGGCTGAGTTAGATGAAGCCGTAGCAGAGCAACTGGTTAAATTAGCCTTCGATACCGGCAACCAATTAGCTCGCGATCATCTTGATGCGAACCCAGAGGTGGTACTAAAGATTGTTCGTGAGCTTATGCATACCGAACCAACCTTCACCAACAAACCACGCTTGTTGGTAAACCCAAACGATTTCTCGCTAATCGAAGAGCATTTGCGGGATGAGCTACAGGCAGCGGGATGGAAGCTGGTTTCCGACGATCGGTTAAGCCGTGGCGGCTGCCGGTTGGTAAGCCAAACCGGTGAACGTGATGCAAGTTGGGAAAGCCGCTGGCAAGCATTAGCAACGAAAATGCTAGCTAACGAAAATAGCACTACAGGAGATAGCGAATGAGCGAAGCTGTAAGTGCCAACACCAAGCAAGAAAACCGCAACGGGCTGCATAATCGGTGGCAACAGGCCCTAGCTGGTGCCCAGCAGCAGGTAGCGAATGTACCGAGCTTCCAAACCAGTGGCCGAATCGTAAGAGCAACCGGCATGGTACTTGAAGCCGTAGGCCTGGAGCTACCCTTAGGCAGCGCTTGCCAGATTGAATTGGTTGCTAACGGTACGCAAAGCAATGATGCAAGTTTTGCCGAGGCAGAGGTGGTGGGGTTTTCTGGTGAACGTTCGTTCTTAATGCCACTTGTAGAAATTCATGGTTTAACGCCGGGCGCGCGCGTGTTTCCACTGCAGCATAGCTCGAAAACTGGCGGCCGCCACTTTCCGCTAGGGGCGAGCCTCTTAGGTAGAGTGGTAGATGGTAATGGCCGGCCGCTCGATAATAAAGGTCCATTAAACGAAGCCAAAACTGCGCCGCTTGCTATGCCACAACTGAACCCGATGCTGCGGGCTCCCATTGAAGAGCCAATCGATGTGGGTATTCGCGCCATTAACGCACTGCTCACGGTTGGCCGTGGCCAGCGCATGGGCTTATTTGCCGGTTCAGGGGTGGGTAAATCGGTATTGCTGGGCATGATGGCACGCTTCACATCGGCCGACGTTATTGTGGTGGGCCTAATCGGCGAACGGGGCCGTGAAGTACAGGATTTTATCCAGAATATTCTTGGCGAGCATGGGCTTGAGCGCGCAGTTGTAGTTGCGGCGCCGGCAGATACCTCGCCACTGCAACGGTTACAAGGCGCCTCTTACGCCACTCGGCTAGCGGAAGATTTCCGTGATCAAGGGTTAAACGTGCTGTTAATCATGGATTCGCTTACCCGTTATGCCATGGCGCAACGGGAAATAGCCCTCGCTATTGGTGAGCCACCCGCAACCAAAGGTTATCCGCCTTCGGTATTCGCCAAACTACCGGCACTGGTTGAACGCGCCGGTAACGGCTGCAAAGGTGGTGGTTCAATTACCGCATTTTACACGGTACTTACTGAGGGTGATGACCAACAAGATCCAATTGCTGATTCAGCACGTGCCATTCTGGATGGCCACATCGTGCTTTCGCGCGCGCTCTCCGAATCTGGCCACTATCCGGCAATCGATGTGGAATCCTCCATCAGCCGCGTAATGACTTCGGTAGTAAGTGATGCACAACTACAAAGCGCGCAACAGTTTAAAAAGCTGGTGTCTGTTTATCAGCGCAACCGCGATTTAATTAGCGTGGGTGCGTACAGCCCAGGCCATGATCCAGTATTAGATAAAGCGGTGCAAATGTACCCGCAATTAGAGGCCTTTTTACAACAAAGCCATACTGATGGCGCCAGCGCAGATGCATCAGTGCAGGCCTTGCAACAAGTAATCGGAGGGATGTAATGAGCAGTTCGAACGCACTTGATACCTTAACCGATTTAGCCAGAGAAGCTCGCGACAAAGCGGGGCAGTTGCTCGCAAGTGAGCGCAATAATGAGCAGCAAATTCTAGCGCACCACCAAATGTTGGTGGATTACCGCGCGGAATACGCCGTGCAATTGCAGCAGTTAATGCTGCAAGGCATAGATCCGGTAACCTTATATAACTATCGCCAGTTTTTAATGTCGTTGGATGAATCAATTCAAAAAGCGAGCCACGCATTACAACAGCAATCAGGGTTAGTAGATAAAAGTAAGCTCAGCTGGCAACAAAAACAGCAAAAGCTAACCTCGTTCACTACCCTAAATGATCGCCGCACTAGCGCAGCACAAACAGCGTTAGCGCGCAAAGAGCAGCAGCAAACCGATGAATTTGCTAATCACCGCCGCGCGAATAGCCAAACCAACCATTTACGGTTGATTACTAGCGGTGAAGAGGATTAACCCATGTTGAATATGATGCTTTTAAATGCCACACCCAATTCAGTAGCGCCTACTGGTGCCAGTGATGGCAAGTTCGGCACCTTAGATAATAGTTTCGCCAATCAGCTGCACGCACAGTTAAAGCCCGCACAGCAAGCTGGCGATACTAGTAATGGTATGAGCAAAAAAAACGGCAATCAGCATACGCCGCAAGAAGTGCTGATTGCCCAAACAAACCGTAACCTTGGTGATTTAGCAGAGATTCAGCCGGAACCACGCACAGATACATTAATAAACCTTACTGGGCAGCCTCAAGATAACCTAGCTAAGCCGCTAGAAGTTGGTGAACACTCACTTCACTCAGGTGGCCATGCACAATTATTGCAAGAAATTGCCGAATCAAAACAGCTCAGCGCAGCTATGCAAGGTAACTCGCGGTTAAGTAACTCTCTGCTAAGCAATGCTTCACAAGGTAATTACCTACAAACGAACAGTTTGGTGCAAAACGGCGCCGCCACAACTGGCCTCTCGCAAAATAGCCAAGCTTTGGCAGCGGCGAATGCTAGTGGGGTTGTGCCAGTTGCCTTACAAGGTGCCTTACAAGGTGGCGAGCTAGCTCACAAAGTAAAGGCAGCAAAAGAAAGTGAAAATGTGCGGGCGAGTATGCCGCCAAATGCAATTCAGGCCTTTCAACATCGTGCGCAGCTACAACAGCAAGCAATAAACCCGCAAGCGCCCCTTGCTGCGGTGGTGCCGGTAAAACAAGCCATGGCGGATAACCAAACTAATGCCATGCAGCAAACAAATATGGCTCAGCCATTGGGTTTAGAAACGAATACCAGCAGCAATAATTTAGCCAGTATGCCGCAGAGCATGCAAGCGAACGGCGCTATAAGCAACCCATTAATAAGTGCCCCGCTCGCTTCGGCTGGTTGGCAGCAGCAGGTTGGCCAACAAGTAGTGAACATGCACTTGCGCCAAGATAATCAAATCGCGCTGCGCTTGCACCCTGCAGAGCTTGGCCCATTAATGGTGAACTTGAAGATGGATGAGCAAGCCGCATCGCTGCAGTTTACCTCGGCTAATCCTCAAGTGCGCGCGGCTCTTGAGGCTGCCATTCCGCAGCTGCGTGAATTACTGGCCGAGCAAGGTATTCAGCTAAACGATTCCAATGTAAATGATGGCCAAGCGCAAAATAATCGCGAGCAACAAAGTGAGCAGCAGGGTTCAGATTCTAGCGGGCTGGCCGATAACTCTGAGATAGCCGCTACACAACAAGACCTAGAACGCCAAGAGCAGCGGCTCGACATTCAGCTCGAAAATGGGCAAATTGACCTCTATGCCTGATTAAAATCAGGTTTACGTTCGCAGATACAGGTTAAACTGCGAATATAGGCTATCAAAAACCGTTTTCTTCGCGGTTCGATAGCCTAACATTAGGGGCATAATCAAGCATCGGTAATATAAGGTAAGAATATGGCAAAGCCACAACCACAAAAAACAGATAATAAAAGCACCATCATTTTGGTTCTAGTAGCCTTAGTGGTGGTGATGATTGCAGCTACCGCTGTGAATACTTGGCTGCTTTTAGATACACGCACTGCTGCCCACGCAGCCTTGCACGGCAATATGCCAGAGCAAGAGCGGGTACGTGAACCAGTATTTGTAAAAGTAGACCCGTTCACAGTAAACCTGCGCAGCGATCAGTTTGGCCCGCGTTTACTGTACGCAGGCATGACCTTAGAAGTTCAAGATGGCAGCAGCAAAGATACCTTGATGAGCAACATGCCGCAGGTGCGCAGCCGCTTATTAGTATTACTATCGGGTTTGGATGCCGAGCGTATTAGTACCGCCGATGGTAAAACCGCATTAGCAGAAACAATTCGCACTCGTTTAAGCGAACCTTATGCGAATTCAACTGCTGAGATTGAAATTTTTGATGTGTTGTTCACTGAATTTATTGTTCAATAACGAAGAGTGCAGATAAGTAATTATGGCCGCTGATAAACCCCTATCACAGCAGGATATCGACCAATTACTTGGTTCGGTAGCCAAGCAAACGAAATCTGGCGATGAGATGAAAACCTCCTCGCGCAAGAAGCGTTCGAGTGGGGTTAAACAACGCAGCGTTGATGAGCGGCCGTTTGATCCCGGCTCGCAGCACCGCGTTGTTCGTGAGCGCCTGCATACCTTAGAAATTATTAACGAGCGCTTTGCTCGGCAATTCCGCATGAACTTGTTTAACTTGTTGCGTAGAAACGCCGATATCTCGGTTGATACTGTACGTTACCAGCGGTTTCAGGACTTTTCCGATAGCTTGCCTACGCCAACAAATTTAAACATTATTTCTATGAAACCTCTGCGCGGCTCTGCGCTAATCGTGTTTCCGCAAAACATGGTTTCGATGATTGTAGAGAACTTGTTTGGTGGTGATGGTCGTTTCATTACACGTAATGAAGCGCGAGAGTTTACCGGCACCGAACAGCGTATTATTAATCGCGTGTTAAATCTTGCCATGGATGCCTACCAAGAAGCGTGGCGAGCGGTATTCCAGCTTAAAATCAACTACATACGCTCGGAAATGCAGCCTAAGTTCGCCAGTATTACCAGCTCTCCAACGGAAATTGTGGTAACCACTACCTTCCATTTGGAAGTGGGTAGCTTGGATGCGAATTTCCAAGTTTGTATGCCGTACTCCATGATTGAGCCTCTACGTGACCGCCTCACTAATTTACGAGCAGATGCCTCGAGTGCCACTGATAAAGCCTGGCGAGAGCGTATTACTCAAGAACTGCAAGCTTCTGACGTAAGCCTAGTTACGCAATTTTTAGAAATTCCGGTGCGGTTGCCGCAGGTAATTTCACTCAAGGTTGGTGATGTGCTGCCAGTAAACTTGCCAAAAACCGTAACGGCAACAGTGAGTGGCTTACCAGTTTTAGAATGTGAATACGGTTCGGTAAATAATCACCGAGCATTGCGAGTACGCAAAGTTTTAGAGAATCATGCGGTGCCAAGCCCATCGAATATGGACAATATAGCCGTAAATCAAGCCGCAGCTTTTGAGGAAGATAACGATGACTGATGAGAAAAAACCACAAAACGATGCGGACGCAAACGCAGAACCAAGTACAGCGGATACTGCTGAAAACGCAAACAGCGAGCCTGCAAAAGGTGATCCGTGGGCCGATGTGTTGCAAGAAGAACAAGCAGGAAACGTAGCAAAATCTGCAGGCGATCAAGTGTTTAAGCCACTCGAAAGCACGAACCGCAGCACCGGCGCCGGTGATTTGGATATCATCATGGATATTCCAGTGAAGCTTAGCGTTGAGCTTGGCCGCACGCGCATTACTATTAAGCAGCTGCTAGAGCTCGCGCAAGGCTCGGTAGTGGAACTTGAAGGGTTAGCCGGTGAGCCAATGGACATCTTGATCAATGGCTACCTTATAGCCCAAGGTGAAGTTGTGGTGCTCGATGATAAATACGGTATTCGGATTACAGAGATTGTAACCCCTGCTGAACGTGTGCAAAAACTGAATCGATGAGCGCTGCAACAACCAACACCGCTGCCGAAGCCGCTTCCCAAGCGAATAATCTTGCCGGTGGTGAATTTGTATCCAGCCTCACCCTACTAGGCAAGGTATCTGCAACACTGATTTTTATCATTGTGCTGATTCTTGCTTGTGCGTGGCTGTTTCGGCGCATTGGCAACGCTTGGTTACCTAAAACTGCCAATCGAATTCACGTGATTACCAGCTCAAGTTTGGGTGGCAAAGAACGAGTTGTAGTGGTGGATGTTGAGGGCAAGCGCTTAGTTCTTGGAGTTGGCCCTGGCTCTGTAAATTGTTTAAGCGCAGCAGAAATCCCCGCAGGTGAGCATACAGAAGGCGAAGCTGCGGATGCGGAAAAAGCAGCGATAAGCAGCCCATTTGCGCGTATCTTCAGTAAATACGCGGTAACGCCCGGCAACAAGCAACAACACATAGCAAGCAAAGGGCGAGAGCAAACATGACCAACAAAACCCCGCTTAGTTTGCTGTTAATTATTGTGAGCGCCATGGCGCTCTTTTTGCCAGTTGATGTGATAGCGCAAGAACTTCCAGCCATTACTAGTGTCACTGATGCCGATGGTAATCAGCGCTGGTCGGTGCCGTTACAAACGCTGCTACTGCTCAGCAGTATGGCGTTTATTCCTGCCGCGCTGTTAATGATGACCAGCTTTGCACGGATTATCATCGTGCTGGGTTTATTGCGTACGGCAATGGGTACTCAATCGGCACCACCAAACCAAGTGTTACTCGGTATCGCTCTATTCCTCACATTCTTTATTATGTCGCCGGTGTTGGCGCAAATCTATGAAACAGCGTGGGTGCCACTGAGTGAGGATGTTATTGGCTTTCAGGAGTTCTTGCCGTTAGCCGCAGAGCCTTTACGTGAATTCATGCTCGCGCAAACACGCCAAGATGATCTGGCTTTATTTGTACGGCTAGCCGATATTGGCCCTGTGCAAGGCCCTGAAGAATTGCCGATGCACGTGCTAATTCCTTCATTTGTTACTAGTGAATTGAAAACTGCGTTCCAAATTGGCTTCACGATTTTTATTCCATTTTTGATTATCGATCTCGTAGTAGCGAGCGTGTTAATGTCGCTCGGTATGATGATGGTACCACCGGCTACAATTTCACTACCGTTTAAGTTGATGCTATTCGTATTGGTAGATGGCTGGCAGCTTATTATTGGTTCACTTGCTACAAGCTTTTACGTGTAGGTGGGAGGTATGCTATGAACCCAGAACAGGTAATGACCATCGCCTATCAAGGTATGCGTGTGGCGCTGTATTTAGCTGGCCCGCTGCTGCTTACAGCGCTACTGATTGGTTTAGTGGTAAGTTTATTCCAAGCCGCCACCCAAATTAACGAAATGACCCTTTCTTTCATCCCAAAGATTCTTGGCGTAGTGATCATGCTAGTTGTTATTGGCCCTTTCTTGTTGCAGCTGATTATGGATTACACCATCGAGCTCTTCACTAATATTCCACTTATGGTGCAGTAGCATCATGCCAGCGCGTTTCCGGCTTAACCATGATTGAAGTTACCTTCCTGCAGTTACAAGCCTGGGCCGTTGCCTTTCTTTGGCCATTCTTTCGTATTACCAGTTTCATGGTATCTGCACCTATCTTCGGCCATTCTCGGATACCTGCGCAATTGCGTATTGCTTTTGGCGCCGCATTAGCCATTGTAATGGCAAGCCTTATTCCGCCGATGCCAGATGTGCCCCTATATTCTTGGGCCGGCTTTGGCATAGTGGTGGAACAAGTGTTAATTGGTATCGCGATGGGCTTGGTAATGCAGATTGCTTTTGCCGTAGTAATGGCTGCTGGTGAGTTTATCGGCCTGCAAATGGGTCTCGCCTTCGCTACCTTCTTTTCGCCTGATAGTGGCGCTAATACGATGATTTTATCGCGTATTTTGCACGCATTTACGGTGTTATTGTATCTTGCGCTAAATGGCCACTTAGTAATGCTCGAAGTAATTGCCTTCTCGTTTCAGCAGCTACCTATTGGCACCGCAGGCTTGAACTTGAATGCGTTTGCAACCTTTGCGCGCTATGGCGGAGTGATTTTTTCATCAGGGATTCTACTAGCGTTGCCAGTATTTGGCGCGCTACTGATTATTAACTTAACCTTGGGGATTTTGAATCGTTCAGCACCCCAATTAACAGTATTTTCAATTGGTTTCCCACTCTCTCTTACCATGGGCTTGGTGCTTATCACGCTACTTACATCCCAGCTTGGTACCTTCGTGCAAGCGCTATTCGCCAACGCCCTCGAATTTATTGCTTTAATGCTCGAAGCGCTGGCACCGCTGGGATAGTTGGTGGGTTGGCAATCTAAATATGGCTTGCAATTGCGCTTCTTGAAAGAGTTTCAAACCGCTCAATTTTGCCTGCTGATTAGCGTAGGTAGTTAAATAAACTCAACCCTTTAATATCAACAAAGGCCTTCTGGGCCGCTTGTAAGCCCACCATGCGGAGGCTGTAATCAGAAGCGGCTTGCACGTAATCCAAATCTACTAGATCTGACATTTGTTGCTCATAGCCTAGCTTCCGATTGCCCGCCACTAAATCAAGCGTATCTAACTCGTTTAGGCGCGCGCCAAGAGAGGCCCGCTTCGTAAGCATATTATCTTGCGCGTTATCGAGTTCAATCATGGTGTTGCGCATCGCGTCTTTACGTTCTGCCAATGTAAGCCCGCTAGTGCCGTTCATAACAGCAATAGCATTTTCAAAAGTAGCAAATAAGTTGCTATTCGCAGGAGTGCCGTCTACTAATGGACGCGCATTAGATAACGAGGTTAAGAATACATCGTTGCCTGTATGGCCCACTTTCATCAGCCGATCGCCATCTACTCGTTCTTCACGAATATCTGGGCTACCGTTAAATTCTACTTCACCAGCACCATTTTTAACGAATGGTGATTCCCCATCACGGTACCCACCAAACACATAGCGGCCGGTGCCATCGGTTGAATTGGCGAGGCCGATTAGGCCCTCGTAAATGCCTTCCAGCTCGCTACTAATAGAGATTCGATCGATATCACTCATGGTATCGCTAGAACCCTGGATCATCAGTGTTTTCGCTCGCGTTACCATATCGTTTACGCTATTCAATACACTTTCTTGTTGTGAAAGGCTATTGCGCACACTTACCCGCGCATCCATATACTGTTGGTTTACCGCTAACGATTGCTGCACACCTACGGCACGCGCAGAAGCTTGCGGATCATCGGAAGGATTCACCACGCGGCGGCCAGTAGAAAGCTGCTCGCCTACTTTCATAAACTGCGCTTGCTGCCGATTCATCGACGATACGTTCTGATCAAATATGGTAACGGTACTAATACGCATATTCTGCCCTTATCCTATTATTTAACGCGCAATGGAAAGTATGGTTTCGAGCACCGTCATGCCGGCCTCAATTACTTTCGCATTCGCTTGATAATACTGTTGATAACGCACCAAGTTCGCGGCTTCTTCATCCAGGTTTACGCCTGATTCAGATTGCTGCAACGCTTTGAGTTGTGCAGTTAACCCCTGTTGCGCCGACATATTCGCGTTTACAACAGCATTGCGATTACCCGAATCACTTACAATCGCACCATACGCTTGGCTAAAGCTGGCATTGCCGCCAACTACGCGAGCAGATTGCAGGTTTTGCAGTGCAAGTGCATTGCGGTTATCACCAGAATCATTGGAAGCTGCTGCGGCAATATCCGAAATATCGGTGATAAGCACATTAAAATCTCGGGCGGCACGTTGTACAGGGTTTACTCGGAAACGATCACCAGCTTCAGGCGTGCCATTAATTGCAACTTGTACACCGCCAAAATTCAGGTTGCCATCGCCATCCGGTGCAATCGTTTGGCGTTGTCCGGTTTCGCGTTGCGTAACCAACCAATCGGTACCATTAAAGGTAAGATCCCAGGAGCTTGAGCTAAGTTCGTTCAGATCAGTAATACTCACATCCATCGAAGCATTACTATTATTATTCGCGTTACTAAAGCTGCTTGGGGCACCAAAGGAGAAGAAATCACCACCGGCTTCGCCTGCTAAGGTTATACCTTCACGGTGCTGCTCATTAAATGATTGCGCCATCGTAATCGCTAGCTGGCCCAGTTGGCCTTGGATTTTATCGAGGTTTTCGCTGCGGAAGCTCATTAAGCCACCTAGCGCACCTGAACGGAACTGGTTTTCTCGATATTCAAGCAAATTATTCGAACTATCGCGATAGGCTACAACAATGCGCTCAGGATCTGCGGCCGAGGCTACAGCTTCAAGTGTGAATGCTTGATCACCAGAAACAAGCGGCTGGCCGTTACCGATAGATACATTGTAGGCGCCACCATCTTGCACCGTTACCCGCGCATCTACCCTGCTGCTTAATTCAGCAACTACTTGATCGCGTTGGTTCAGCAAAGAATTCGATGGTTGCCCAGTAGCCGCTACCGATAAGCTAATTTCTTTATTCAGATTGGCAATTTGGCCCGCTAGCTGATTAATTTGCGCTACTTCTTGACGAACGCCACCGTTCACGGTGCGCTGCAGTTCGTGCAAATAGTTATCAAAAGAGCGCATTTGCGCGGCCATGCTACTCGCGTTGCCTAACACGCCTTCGCGCGCGGCAGGCTCAGCAGGGGCGCCGGCTAAATCACCGAGCGAACCGAAAAATTTCTGCATCAACGGCGCTAGGCCGGCATCTGCATCAGCGAGCAAATTATCAATTTGGTTTGCTTGGGTTTTATAAGCCTGCAACGAGGCAAGGTTGCCGTTAGCGCTATTTAAGCGCTCAGCAACAAACCGATCAAACTGCCGGTTTACTGCGCCCACTTCTACGCCGCTGGTTTTCGATTCGCCCAACACCACTACTTCACGGTTGAAGCCTGGTGTGTATACGTTTGCGATGTTGTTACTGGTAGCGAACAGCGAGGTTTGCGCTGCGTTCAATCCAGTAATGCCGATATTCATTATGCTCATTAATTCTACCCTTTAGCTGCTAGAAGGATTATCGGCAGCATCGGAAAATTCTTAAGGGAAATTAGGGCTTTTTCAAAGGCCCTTGTTGAAGTTGTTGCACCAACTGATCAGCTAACCCCATACCCCGTGTAGCAAGGTGTCGGGAGAGCTGCTGATCGTACATTCCCTGCATTTGCTGGGTTTGGGAAGAATCAAATAATTCAGATTTGCCGGTAGCATCGCGCATGCTTTGCATCATCATGCCAATGAACACCGCTTCGAACTCTTCTGCGGCTTGCCGTAAACCTGCATCGCCATCAACACGATTGGTGGCTTTAATTTGGTTCAAGCCTTGCACGTCCATCGCTAAACGCGCTTGGGTAGTGTGCATCGCTGGATTTAGTAAACCATCACTCATTAAATAATCTCCAATTCTGCACGTAACGAACCCGAAGCTTTTAATGCTTCCAAGATTGCCATTAAATCTGCAGGTGTAGCACCTAGCGCATTTAAAGCATTTACTACTTCCAGTAAATCTGCACCTTCCACTACATTTAATGTGCCGGCATCTTGTGAGATTTGAATATCGGTATCCGTAGTAACTACGGTTTCACCTTGAGTAAATGGCAGTGGCTGGCTAACCCGTTGGCGAGTATCGATAGAAACGGTAAGGTTGCCATGGGCTACTGCGGCTTGTTGCAGGCGCACATTACCATTCAGTACCACAGAGCCGGTGCGTGAATTCAATACCACGCGTGCTCTGCCGGTATCTGGTGTTACCGTTACATTCTCTACCCGCGCCATAAACCGCACCCGAGCATTTTCATCTTGCGGACCATATAAACGAATCACGCGGCCATTTACTGCTTCCGCAGTGCTATTGCCAAACTCTTGATTAATACGATTCACCACCCGTTCTGCCGTGCTGAAATCGGCCTGCTTGAGATGTAATTCAAGTTCGCCGTTGGCGCCGCCCATCATAAGCGGTACTTCGCGCTCTACAATGGCACCACGAGCAATACGCCCAGCCGATTGGTGATTAATGGTTTCCCGGCTACCACCACTTTCCGCGCTAGCGCCAGCAATTAGCAGGTTACCTTGCGCAATCGCATAAATTTCACCATCAGCACCCCGTAAAGGGGTCATTAACAAGGTTCCGCCACGCAAACTGCGCGCATTACCTACCGATGAAACGGTAATATCGAGGCGTTGGCCCTGCATAGAAAAAGGTGGTAAATCGGCCGTTACCATTACCGCTGCCACGTTACGCAGCTGCATATTGGTGCCCGGCGGAATGGTAACGCCCAGCTGTGAAAGCATGTTGGTTAAACTTTGCCCAGTGAAAGGTGCTTGCGTAGTTTGATCGCCGGTACCATCAAGGCCTACAACTAAGCCATAGCCAACCAATACGTTATCGCGTACACCGGCGAATTCAGCTAAATCTTTCAACCGTTCAGCGTGGGCAGCAGGGCTCAGTAGTAAGGTAATGGCAAGGATAAAGCTTACAAATAATTTTTTCATCATACTCACCATTACATTGGGCTAACCCAGTTGAAGAACCGTTGCAGCCAACCCATGCGTTGCGCCGTATGGATATAGCCATCGCCAATATATTCGATTCGCGCTTCCGCTACTTGGCTGGAAAGCACAGTATTTTGGCCAGTAATTGAGCGCGGATTAATAATGCCGGAGAAGCGGATATATTCGGCACCACTATTGATAGCGATTTGCTTTTCGCCACGAACCCGTAAGTTGCCGTTATGAATCACCTCTAGCACTTGCACAGTAATCGTGCCTTGAAAGGTGTTATTGGCGCTGGCCGAGCCTTGGCCCATAAAATCACTGTTCGAACTTACATCGAACCCCATATCGGCTAGGCTATCGAGGAAATCCGGCAATGCCGCTAAATCCATACCAATATTACTACTTCGTGAAGTGGTCGCTTGGTTGCTTTTCGAGGCACTTACTTGCTCTTCCACCAAAATCGTTAGAATATCGCCTACCATGCGCGGCCGACGATCTTCAAACAGTGGCGCATAGCCCCGCTGCGCTTGGAAAATTGAACCATTTGCTTCTGCAGGAGCGCGCTCAGGCACCAAAATTGGCTCTGGCTCACTCACCACAATAGGCTTTGGTGGCGCTGAACAGGCGGCAAGCGCCAAGGTTACAGCGCACAGCAACAAAGCTTTACTTGCTAGATTGCGGCTAAAATGAACCATTTTCTTCTCCTACTAAAGCGTACGCATCATATTCTAAGGTGCAACTGGGCTATCTATAACTGGGTAAGCCGCGATAACATTTCATCACTGGTACGCAGCGCTCGGCTGTTAATTTCGTATGCGCGCTGGGTTTGAATCATGTTCACCATTTCTTCAACCACGTTTACATTCGAAGTTTCTACATAGCCTTGGAACAATCTGCCAGTACCGTTATCGCCTGGCGAGTATTCATTACGTGGCCCAGACGAAGCTGTTTCCCGGTACAAGTTGCCGCCTACTGCTTCTAAGCCGGTATCGTTAATGAAGGTTGCTAAGGTAATTTGGCCCACTTCATTTGGCTGCGGGTTCCCTGGTGTAGTAACCGATACAATGCCATCTTCGCCAATGGTAACGCTAAGGGCATTGGCTGGAATAAAAATACCCGGCTCTAGTGGATAGCCACTTGCAGTAACCATTTGGCCGTTTTCATTTAATTGAAAGCTACCATCACGGGTATAGGCTACTTCGCCATCTGGCATCAAAACTTGAAAGAAGCCCTTGCCGTTAATCGCCAAATCCCGCGAGTTATCGGTTGATACCAAGCCACCTTGGGTGTGCAACCGTTCAGTTGCCACAGGCCGCACGCCGGTACCCACCTGCATACCCGAAGGTAAGCGATCTTGGGCATTATTCATGGCCCCTGGTTGGCGCATATTTTGGTACAACAAATCTTCGAATACAGCCCGTGATTGTTTGAAGCCCGTGGTATTCACGTTGGCCAAGTTATTGGTAATCACGTCCATCTGGAACTGTTGTGCTTCTAAGCCGGTTTTGCCGGTCCAAAGTGATTTAATCATCTGCTATCTCCAATCTAACCTTGTACCGACAGTAAGCTGTTCGCACGTTGCGAATTCTCGTCGGCAGTAGAAATTACTTTCATTTGCATATCGTATTTGCGCTGGTTACTAATCATTGCCACCATCGCTTCTACTGCACTCACGTTACTGCCCTCTAACGCGCCAGTAGCAATTTTGGCATTTTCATCACGTGCCAAAACGCCACCATCTACCGGCCGAAACAAGCCACCTAAGCCGCGTTCAAGCTGATTTGCGGTGCCGTTTACTACTTTTAAGCGATCAATTTCAGCAAGCTCGGTAGAGCGAGCACCCTCACCTTTCATGGTGATCGTGCCATCGTCGCCGATGGTGATTTCAGCGCCCAACGGAATCACGATAGGGCCGCCGTTACCGAGTACTGGCCTACCTGCACTCATTAACACGCCGTTACCATCTACGTTCAGATCGCCCCGGCGCGTATATGATTCGTTGCCATCTGGCCCTTGCACCGCTAACCACTGGTTATCACCCATCGCCACATCGAGTGGCCGGCCGGTAGCGTTAATAGGGCCTGATTTTGCATCAAACATTGGCGTAGAGCCTACTACTGCCGTGCGCGTAGCAA
This sequence comes from Aliidiomarina sp., assembly GCF_047920995.1. Taxonomy (NCBI): domain Bacteria; kingdom Pseudomonadati; phylum Pseudomonadota; class Gammaproteobacteria; order Alteromonadales; family Idiomarinaceae; genus Aliidiomarina; species Aliidiomarina sp. The sequence continues at coordinate 27,851 of NZ_JBLRWZ010000005.1, read as the reverse complement.
ACGCGCCCGGCCCTTGAATCGGCACTGAACGCACCGCACTTAACTGTGCCCGAAAACCACTGGTAGATACGTTAGCGAGGTTATGATTAATCACCGCTTGATCATCTAGTGTTTGTTTGGCACCGCCCATTGCGGTGTAAATCATTGGATCCATGGTTTCGGCTCCTAGCTCAATTTATGCGCAGCAACGCTGCCATGCTAATGAATTAACGTAAGTTAACTGTTGCTTGTAATACTTCATCTTGCGTTTTAATACTTTGCGCGTTGGCTTGGTAATTCCGCTGCGCCATGATCAACGCCACTAACTCTTGGGTTAAATCTACGTTCGATTGCTCAACTACTCCGGAAGCGATATTGCCGAACTGTGCTTCGCCAGCAATACCCAAAATAGCAGGGCCTGAATCGGCAGTTTCTGCCCACGAGTTATCGCCAGCAGGGCGCAAACCTTCCATATTACGGAAGGAAGCTAACGCTACAGTGCCCAATACTTGGCTTTGCTCGTTGGTATAAGTACCCACAATGCTGCCATCTTCTTCAATTGCTACACGCACCAATGTTCCTGAGGTGTAACCATCTTGTAGCAGGTTGTTAAGCTCGAATTCATTCGCAAACTGAGTAGTACCCTCAATATCCATAGCCACGCTCATAGGTTGCGCGCCACCACCTGGGTTAAAGGTGAAGCCATCGAGGCCCACTACATTGTCGAGTACACCGTTGGTATTAAAGTTTACTGTGCCTACTTCTGGCGCCAGCTCGCCATTACGCCCTAAACGAACTTCCCACTGATTGTCAGCAATCTTCGTAAAGTACATTTGGGCATTAGAACGGTTACCAAGTGAATCATAAACCGACACGGTGTTCGCATAGTGGTAGGAATCAGGATCCGTAGCATTGAACGGTAACACGCCACGATCAATGTTCTCTGAGCGTGCATCTACGTTTAAGCTAGCAGCAATTTCGGTGGTTTGATTGGCCTGCAAACCACCCGAAGGCACCCGCAATTCGCCCGGTTGACTGCCCACCGCGGCACCTGCACCATAGCCAGTTAATCGAGCGCCAGCAGCGTTGGTTAAATGGCCGTCGTTGGTCATGGTAAGCTGACCGTTACGCGAATACATTACTTCGTTGCCTTGGCTGAAACGGAAGAATCCATTACCGGTAATCGCTAAATCGAGTGAGCGGTTGGTGGTTTCTAAGTTACCCTCGTTAAAATTCTGCACAATAGCGGCAACGCGTGTACCTAAACCGCCTTGTGAATCAGCATATACATCAGAAAACTGAATACCTGAACTTTTAAAGCCTACGGTTTGCGCGTTAGCAATGTTGTTACCAACAACGCTTAGATTCTCGGCTGCTGCACGCAACCCACTGAGTGATTGTGAAAAACTCATTATTTCTCTCCTAAATTCAACCTAAGATGTTGATATTATTTATACAACTTGCCGAACGTCAGTTAACTTCACTGGTTCAAAAATGCCGCCTAAATCGAGCCGTGGCCCGTCTGGATGGCCCATACTTACTGCAAATACTTGTGCGTAGTTAAAACTCTTAAATGGCACGTTTCTGCCATCTTGTTGCGCTTCAATTTGAAAACGATAAGAACCATCGGCTGCCATTGAGCCATCGCTCAACTTGCCATCCCATTCAATGGAGTGCATGCCAGCATTCATTTTGCCCATATCAAGCGTGCGCACTACTTGGCCATTGTTATCCACAATGTTTACTTTCACGCTTTCTGCCGGGCGGTTAAATTCAAATGCAAATGGGGTTGGCACCCCATCACCCACCAATATGCGTTCGCCGGGCACTAACACCGCTTTGCCAATTAGTGCGGTAGCCTGCATAAACTGGCCTTGCTCGATCTGGCCATTAATGCCATTCATGGTTTCGTTGAGTTGCTCGATACCACTTACCGTATTAATTTGCGCTAATTGCGAGGTCATCTCGGCATTATCCATCGGATTTAGCGGATCTTGATTGCGTAACTGAGCAACCAACAGGGTCATGAAGTTTTCCCGCATTTCTGCGCTATTCGCTTGCCCACCTGGCGTTTGCCCATTTACTGAATTTAATACTGATTGATCAATTGTATTCATATGTTAATCCGCCCTTAACCTTCGCCAATGCTGAGTGTGCGCATCATTAGCTGCTTGCTGGTATTCATCACTTCCACATTCGCTTGATAAGAACGCGATGCGGAGATCATGTTCACCATTTCCGCTACCGGATCTACGTTCGGCATTTGTACATAACCATCGGCATTCGCAAGTGGATGGCCTGGCCGATACTCCAAACGCCCTGGCGTTTGCTCTTCGATTACTTCGCGTACTTGCACTCCGCCTACTGGCTGATTGCCCTGCAGCTTACTTGCAAAGATTACTTGCTTAGCACGATAGGCTTGGCCATCGGGGCCAGTAACACTATCGGCATTCGCCATATTGCTTGCGGCTACATTCATGCGCTGGGATTGCGCCGTAAGTGCCGAGCCGGAAATATCAAAAATACTAAACATACTCATTGTTGTTGCCTCGTTATTATTCGGGCCATACCTACACTAAATTCGTTTTACTGTGGTTGCATTGTTCTGGTTGCATTACTCTGGCTGCATAGCAGAACGCAAACTACGAATGCGGCTATTCATAAAGGTTAAGCTGGCTTGATAGCGCACTGAGTTATCTAAAAACCGGCTCCGCTCTATATCCATATCTACTGTGTTGCCATCTAAGCGCGATTGCGCCGGAATACGATATTGCAAATTATCTACCTGCGGACCACTCGAGCCTGGGCTACCCATATGCCCTGCTGAAGTTCGCGCTAACTCAGTAGATTGCGCTCGCCCTTTGGTAGCTGCGTGTTGCAGTTCGCTGGCAAAATCAAAATCTCTTGCCTTGTAGTTGGGGGTATCCGCGTTCGCTATATTGTTCGCTAACACCTGCTGGCGTTGATCACGAAGATTCAACGCTTCTTGGTGGAACTGCAGTGTGCCGGTTAATTTATCGATCATGCGCTTACCTATTTATTTGTTTGGGCCGAGCTGGTTAATTTATGTACAAGCCAACATTGGGAAACTTCGGCATCATCAAGATTACGTGCCATGTTGTCGATTCAATCGATGGAAAAAAGCACTTTTTGATCCTTATTTCTTCGGTTTATAACGCTCTATCACTTCTATAATGATGCTCGCATCATTACTTTAATCGAGCTTTGCTGGGGCTTAGCAAGATGAATTTAGGTATCGGAATGTTTGTTAACAAGTTGTTTTTAATTGTTTTTCTTAGCGTACTTGGCGCTGCATATTGCAGCTCGCCAGCACATGCGCGATCAAGCAATGATGAGAATCAGCAATTAATACGTGCGGTAGAAAGCTTTCTTTACCAACAGGCAAGCACTACAACAACAGAAGTAATGATTGCAGTAACGCCACCCACTGCAAGTTTTGGTGTGTGCATTAACCCAGAACCTTTCTTCCCCAATGCCAATCAGCGAGCTATTGGCCGCGTATCGGTTGGCGTGCGCTGTGGTGAAGCCGGCGAGCAAGTGCGTTATGTGCAAGCACAAGTAGCTGTGCTGGGGAGTTATGTAGTGGCGGCCGCAGATTTACCCAGCGGTGCAATTTTATCGGCTAGCAATTTACGCATGGCACAGGGCGATATTGCACGGCAACGCCAAGCAACCTTCAGTAGCATCGAATCTCTGGCAGGCATGGTAGTGCGCCGCAACTTAAGAGCCGGGCAAGTTATTCACGAGCAAATGGTGCAGATTCCGCAAATCATTGGCCGCGGCGATAATGTAGCTATTATCGTTGAGGGCAGTGGCTTCTCGATTCAGCGCGAGGGCACGGCCATAGATGCAGGCGGTATGCATGAAGAAATTCGAGTGCGTATTAGCAATCGTGAAATCGTTACTGGCCGAGTAGCGGCACCTGGCAAAGTGGTGCTAATACCTTAGGGCGTACCGCAAGATAAATGGCACGAGTGAAAACCCCTGTGTTAAAATCTCGTAAACAGTAAAAACAATGCGCGAATTGGCTGCTTTTTAGCCGGTTTATTGCTAAAGTTTTTATTCATTGTGCCGATAATCGTTGTATACCCACAAACACCTAAGGGGAATGTTTTGAAAATCAATGGCATGCAGCCTTTGCCCGTATCGAACCAGCATGAGCAAAGCAAAACATCGAGTAAAAGTTCAGCTGCGGCAACGAGCCAAACGCCTGCGGCGGGCCCTGCTGCGGTTACTCACTTTAGCCAAGCGCTAGAAAACACCAGCCAAGATATTGATATGGCGCGGGTAGACGAGCTTAAGCAAGCTATTCGCGATGGCAAGTTGGACATTCGTGCCGACAAGATTGCCGACAGCCTTATTGATAGCGTTCGTGAGATGCTTGATCAATAAGGTTTACGCCAGTAAGGTGCCCGTAGAGCGGGCGCATCGCCCAGCAGTTTAAAAGGCAAACCAGCATGAGTTTACAGAATCACTTGCAGCAGCAATTAGAGCGCTTAAACGAAATGGTAACGCTGTTGCGAAGCGAGCAAAGCTTGTTGGGCGAAGGTAAAATTGATGGTGAGCGCCTTACCGAGCTCGCGCAACGCAAGCAAGCATTGTTTGCCGAATTAGAACAATCTGAAATTTCCCGCCGTAATGCCCAACAAAAGCTAGGTTATAGTATGAACCGCGAAGGTGCCGAACAAGCCGCAGCGGATGCTGGCTGTGAACCGGTATGGCAAGATTTAATTGCCACCACAGAGCAAGTGGCTAATTTAAATGTTCTCAATGGCCAACTTATTCAACACCGCTTACAACACAATCAGCAAATGCTGAATATTCTTCGTGATGCCGCAGGGTCAAGTTTATATGGCCCAGACGGCCAATCGAAAAAATCGATTCCCCGAGTAAATTCCAAAGCCTAGCAGGGAGCTTGCCATGAGCACGTTTGCCCACCAGCGCCACACTATTTCTCGCGATCATAGCGTATTGCTTACCATTGATATTCAAGGTCGTTTAGCGCCCGCAATTCATGCCGCCGATGATCTCATTGCCGCCGCCGATAAACTACTGCAGGTTGCAGCAGAGTTGCAGGTGCCGCGGGTTTTTACTGAGCAATATCCACAAGGTATCGGTACTACTGTTGCCGCATTGCAAACACATCTTGCGCAGGCCACATTATTCGAGAAAATTCACTTCAGTGCTTGCCGAGAAAGTGATTTCAGTAGCCACATCGCCGATTCAGGGCGGCAGCAACTTGTGGTGATGGGTACTGAAGCTCATGTATGCGTTCTGCAAACTGTACTCGATTTACTCGCAGCCGATTACCAAGTGTTTGTTGTTGCGGAAGCGGTAGGCTCTCGCCATCCCGCCAATAGAGAGTTAGCGTTACAGCGCATGGCCGCGTTGGGCGCGCACATTGTAAGTGTAGAAATGGTTATTTTTGAATGGTTAGAGCAAGCCGGAACCGATACATTCCGGCATATATCGAAAACCTACATTCGCTAATCTTCAGTGCCTACTTTGCTATTACTCGTAGCCAACACATGTGCATGAATCGCACCAATCTGCTCCTGCAGCTCTGCTACATGCTCACGTAGCCAGTGAATATCAGCTGCCTCGCCCTCTCCTGATTCTAAAGACAGTGCTGCACTCTCCTTTTGCATTACTTCTAACACGATACCTATCATCATGTTTAAAAAGATAAAGGCACTGAGAAAAATAAAGCTAATGTAATACAGCCAGCTCCACGCATGTACTTCCATGGTTTCGTACATAATCGAGGTCCAGCTTTCAAACGTGGCCACACGGAACAGAGTAAGCATCGCCGTAGTAATATTTTCCCAGTAAAACGGGTTGATATCGCGGAAGATGAAGCTGCCCACTGCACCGTAAATATAGAAAATGATAAACATGAACAAAGCTACATAGCCCATGCGCGGCAATGCCTTTAAGAAGGCGTTCATCAACATGCGCAGTTCAGGAACAATGGATACCAAACGTAATACTCGGAATACGCGCAATAAACGGGCAAGTAATATGCTTTGCCCGCCATCTACAGGTATTAAGCTCGCCACCACAATCACAAAATCGAAGATATTCCAGCCGGATTTAAAGAAGTTTACCAAGCGCCGCTCAGCCAGCATGCGAATGGCAATTTCTACCACGAAGAAAATGGTTACTGCCCAATCGAGCACATCCATAATGCGCGTAAAGCGTGTGGTTTCTTCGTAGGTTTTTGCTCCCACTACAAGGGCAGAAAACACGATAATCACTACCACTACCAGCTCGAACACCTTATTACTACGTAAACGTTCAAAAGCGGCTTGCCAGCTTTTGTAATCACTTTTATCCATTTCGCTGTACTACCTTAAAAGAAATGAGCCGAAAATCTGCGGCGCATTCTAACAGCTAAATAGGCACTACCGAAGCGCTCAAATTTCGTGTGTAAGCCGTTAGAGTGGGCTAAATTTCAGATACTTCGCGTCGAGTTCACTTCACTGGAATTCATTATTTGTGCTAAATTAGCAAATCCGTTCGTATAGAATTGCGCTAACTTATTGATTTTTTGTTGGGCTGAAGAGGAACAAGCATGCAACTCGCCGTATTGGTGATCTATCTTGCAGCATTATTTACGCCTTGGTTATTCGTGCGTCATCAACATCGCACTGCGTATTTAATGGCATTAGTACCAGCAGCACTAACCGTTTGGTTTGCGATGCACATTCCTGAGGTTGCCGCTGGCGCAACTTTAGTACAGGAGTTCCAGTGGGTTCCTGGATTAGACATCTCGTTTACCATGGTGCTTGATGGTTTATCGTTGATGTTCGCATTACTTATATGCGGTATCGGTACCTTTGTTGTGCTCTATGCAGGCGCCTATCTAAAAGGCAATGCAGCGCAGAATCGCTTTTTAGTGGTATTACTGGCATTCATGGGTTCAATGCTGGGCTTAGTGCTAGCTGATAATCTCATTACCCTGTTTGTATTTTGGGAACTTACCAGTATCACCTCGTATTTGTTGATCGGTTTTAATCACCAAAGCGCAGAAGCCCGAAAGGCGGCTTTGCAAGGTTTGATCGTTACCGTGGCCGGTGGTTTAGCCTTGTTAGCTGGCTTCGCCATGCTGGGCATGATGGCCGGCTCCTTCTCTATACAAGAAATACTGAGCTCTTCAAGTGCCATTAACCAGCACCACCTTTACAGTGCGATGCTCATTTGCGTATTGTTAGGCGCATTTACCAAATCTGCGCAATTCCCATTCCATTTCTGGTTGCCCAATGCAATGGCAGCGCCAACGCCAGTAAGTGCTTACTTACACTCTGCAACCATGGTAAAAGCGGGAATTTATTTATTAGCTCGGTTGCAACCTGAGCTAGGTGGCACGCAATTATGGATTGTAGTGCTTACTACCTTCGGTGCGGTAACCATGTTTACCGGGGCATTCATGGCCATTCGCAGTACCGATTTGAAGAAGCTACTGGCCTACTCAACGGTAATGGCGCTGGGTACGCTAACCCTGCTATTAGGAATCGGCACTGAACTTGCCATGCTAGCGTTTGCAGCTTATTTGCTTGCCCACTCCTTGTACAAAGGGGCTCTTTTTATGCTGGCCGGTATCGTAGATCACGAGGCTGGTAGCCGCGATGTTACTGAGCTTGGGGGTTTACGTAAAAATTTACCCCTTACCGCATTGTTGGTGGGTGTGGCGGCACTTTCACTCGCGGGTATTCCGCCTTTATTCGGCTTTGTTGCCAAGGAATTATTACTCGAATCCATGCTAGATGGCGCCTTCCATAGTTTCATTTATGTATTGGTAATGGTTGCTTCTATCTTTGTTGTTACCGTGGCTTCGGTGATTGCCTTACGGCCTTTCTTTGGCGCCTTCAAAGCACCGAAAGAGCGTGAAAAAATTCATGAGCCACCATTAGCAATGTTAATTGGCCCAGTAATATTAGTTATTCTTTCTTTACTCGCAGGGTTAATGCCCGCCCTTGCTGGCGGCTGGATTACCCAACCAGCATCAAATGCGGTTGCAGGCTTCACTGTAGAAGGCTACTTAGCCCTTTGGCATGGTTTGAATTTGCCACTCTTGCTTTCAGCCATCAGTATTGCGGTAGGTTTAGTACTGTTTAAGTACTGGGATGCTGTGCGCAGCAGAATGAAAGTGCTAGACCCCCTTGTGGCGCGCGGTCCGGAACGCGGTTACTTCTGGTTTATGGATGCCATTGTGTGGGTGGCCGAGTGGCAAACCCGCAAACTGCAAAATGGTTCTATGCGTAACTATATGCGCACCATTGTGTTGGTATTTGTAGGCGTTACCGGCTTCACCCTCATTACTCGCTATCAGTTGCATTGGAATTGGGATGTAAGCTTGTATTTCCATGAGCTCATAGCCGTGGGTATCTTGGTGGCTGCAGCTTGCGCGGCATGTTTAACCCATTCGCGGTTGGGTTCGGTTGCGGCAATGGGCGCTGTAGGTTTTAGCGTGGCGTTAATCTTTATTCTATTTAGCGCACCTGATTTAGGTATAACGCAAATACTCATCGAAACGCTTACCGTGATTCTACTTGTATTGGTGTTGTTCCGATTACCGAGCTTCTCGAATATCTCTACCACGCGCGAGCGTATTCGTGATGCTGCAGTAGCGCTGCTTGCCGGGGTGCTAATTACCTTCCTGATCATGATCACCATTGATGTGCAGCTCTTCGAACCGATCTCTGGCTACATGATTGAGAACAGCTATCCGCTGGCGCACGGCCGCAATATCGTGAATGTTATTTTGGTTGATTATCGTGCACTCGATACCTTAGGCGAGATATTTGTATTAGCGCTTGCCGCCATGGGCGTTTACGCGATGATTAAATTCAACCCAGAAACATCACCTGGCGCAAACCACTATGCCGGTACGCTAATTTTGCCGAAGAAAGAGCTGAACGAAAAAGACATCGTGCATTCGCTAGAAGAGATTCATCAGAAAATGCTGGAAGAGCAAAATATTGTAACCGCAAGCTCTGATAACGATAGCGATGATGAAGAGGATGAAGATCCCTATACCATCGATCGCGATGAACAAAATGGCGAAGACCAAGAAAGTGATAATAAGGAGCCCCGCTCATGATGAAACCAGGAACGCTGATATTGCATGCGGCGGCACGGTTTTTAGTGCCGCTCCAATTGCTATTTTCAGTTTTTTTATTACTTCGTGGCCATAACGAACCCGGTGGCGGATTTATTGCTGGGCTGGTTGCTGCGGGTGCCTTTACGCTCTATCTATTTACCTTTGGTTCGGCAGTAACCCGCGATTTAATGCGTGTAGACCCGCGCAACTTGATTGGTGCTGGCTTATTTATCGGCATGATTTCAGTATTTCCCGCGGTGTTACAAGGCCAACCATTCTTAACCGCACAATGGTGGCCGGTAATGTTACCAGGCGGCACTGAAATTAAGTTATCCACTCCGCTAATTTTTGATATTGGCGTGTATCTCACTGTGTTCGGCTCGGTAATGCTCATGATGATTGCATTAACTGAAGCTGAAGAACGCTAACGGAGGCAGAAATGGAACCAATTATGGCCATTGCGGTTGGCCTCATGTATGCAGCCGCAATTTACATGATGTTGCGGCGCAGTATTGTAAAGCTAGTAATCGGCTTAATGCTGCTATCGAACGCAGCCAACCTGTTAATATTTACCTCTGCCGGCATGACCAGAGGCGCGCCACCGTTAATTCCAGAAGGATCTACAATTCCCGATGGAATCGTGGCCGATCCGTTGCCGCAGGCACTGATTCTAACCGCAATTGTAATTGCATTCGGGGTACTGGCATTTGCCGTAGTTCTGATTCACCGGGCGTATAACATACTTCGTACCGATAACTTGGACCAGATGAAGGATACCGATACGTGAGTTTTGCAGTAGGATTACCCATTGTTGTTCCACTACTTACCGGTGCGTTATGTGTAATGTTCTGGCGTTACAACGCCATTCAACGCGCTTTATCCTTGGTGGGCAGTTTAGCGATTTTAGCAGCAAGTATCTGGTTGCTCGTAAGTGTACTGAATGAAGGCCATGTAGTAATGCACATGGGCAACTGGGTGGCGCCATTTGGCATTACTTTAGTTGCCGATATGCTGAGTGCCATTATGGTGGTTCTCACCGGCATGATGGCCGTGGCAATTGCGATTTATTCATTGGCCTCTGCTTCCCCTAGCCATGAGCGCTTCGGCTATTATCCGCTAATGCATCTGCTGTTAGCGGGTGTATGTGGCTCGTTTCTTACCGGCGATATTTTCAACCTATACGTATGGTTTGAAGTAATGCTGGTGGCTTCGTTTGCGCTACTCATCTTAGGTGGTGAGCGCGCGCAGATGGAAGGTGCGGTTAAGTATGTAACCTTAAACTTGGTTTCATCGGCTATTTTCCTTAGCGCAATTGGTTTGCTATACGGCCTAGTTGGCACCTTAAACATGGCCGATATCGCAGTGAAGCTAGGTTCTGCAGAGAACCCGGGCTTAATTGATGTAATTGCGGTGATGTTCCTTATCGCCTTCGGTATTAAAGCGGCTGCGTTTCCATTGTTCTTCTGGTTACCCGCTTCATATCACACCGGGCCAGTGGCCGTATCCGCATTGTTCGCGGGCTTACTTACCAAAGTAGGTGTGTATGCGTTGTTCCGCGTATTTACGCTGATATTCAACCAAGCACCTGAGTTTACTCATGAGTTACTGCTATGGGTAGCCGCAGGTACAATGCTTACCGGCGTGCTCGGCGCAGCAGCGCAATTTGAGTTCCGGCGCATACTCTCTTTCCATATTGTGAGCCAAATCGGCTATATGATATTGGGTTTGGCCTTATTTACACCACTCGCCCTGATTGGTGGGGTGTTCTACATCATGCACCACATTATCGTGAAAACGAATCTGTTCCTGATTAGTGGTATCACCCACCGATTACTCGGCACTTATGATTTAAAGAAGCTCGGTGGCATGTATAAAGCGCGGCCATTCTTAAGCGTGCTGTTTCTGATACCTGCACTATCATTAGCTGGTATTCCGCCACTATCCGGGTTCTTCGCCAAATTCATTATTATTCGCGCCGGTGTAGAGGCTAGCGCATGGGTAGTAACCTTCATTGCGCTACTGGTGGGCTTACTTACCCTATACTCAATGATTAAGATATGGGCAGAAGTATTCTGGAAGAAGTTACCGAAAGGCGTGGATGATACAGCGCTAACCGCCGGAAAAACCTCGGGCTCGTTAGTAGTGTTGTACATTCCGGTTGTGTTACTCGGTGCCTGTACCTTATTTATCGGTTTGCATGGCCAGCCGATTTACGAATTCGCCGAATATTCGGCACAGCAATTATTGAATCCGCAAGGGTATATTGATGCTGTGCTAGGAGGTGGCCAATGACAGGATTTATGTGGAACCTGCTGCTCGCAATCACCTGGGTAGTACTTACCGGTGATGTAGGTGGCATCAACATCTTATTCGGCTTATTGGTGGGCTATGCAGTACTTGGTATCATGCAGCGGCAAATGCCTTCGTTACGCGGTTATACCCGCCGGCTGCCGCGCTTATTGCGTTTTTTGGCGTTTTTTGCCAAAGAGTTGGTAGTGGCGAACCTAACCGTAGCGTTCGATATTATTACCCCGGTATGGCACATGAAGCCAGGTGTAATTGCCATGCCACTCGAGGCCAAAACCGAGTTAGAAATTACTATGGTGGCCAATATTATTTCACTAACACCTGGCACCCTAAGTTTGGATGTTTCCGATGATCGCCGGGTGTTGTTTATCCACGCTATGTTCTTAGATAACGAACAAGAACTACGCGATAGTTTGCAAGATATGGAGCGCCGGGTTCTTGAAATCCTGCGCTAATCCAGAGGAGTAGCGTTACGTGGAAATTATTTATTTGATTGCATTCGGCTTGCTCAGCGTATCGATGCTGCTGATTTTTATCCGCTTGTTAATAGGCCCTAGCTTGCCAGATCGAGTTGTGGCCCTCGAGTTACTAGCAACAGTAGTAGTAGCAATGGCGGGTACCTATGCCATCTTTACCGATCGTTCCAGTTTTATTGATGTTGCGATTGTTGGCGCGCTAACAGCGTTTTTGGCCGCCATTGGCTTTGCCCGATTCTTAGAACGTGGAGGCCCACGCGATGATTGATACCGTTGTAAATTGGATTATTGCACTCTTTATGCTTACCAGTGGCATCTTCACGCTGGTAGCCGCCATTGGTATTTTACGCTTACCTGATTTGCTTACGCGCATGCATGCCAGCACCAAAGCAGGTGCGCTTGGTGTAGCGTTAATGATGATTGCGGTAATGCTGCATTTTGGTGATTTAGTGGTAATGGCCAAGGCGCTTGCGGTAATTATGTTTATTTTAATTACCGCACCGGTTGCAGCTCATGCTATTGGCCGAGCTGGTTACTTTGTTGGCGTGCCAATTTGGGTAAACACCGTAAAAGATGAGTTGTTTAACCGTTACGACGCCGATACCCACCGCTTGCGCAGTGGTTTAGAAACCGAAGAAGAATTAGAGGCGATGAAAACCGCCACTAAGGACAAGCCGCGCATTCGGGTAACTACGAAAAAGTAGCTAGAAAACATTACTTGCAAACATTACTCGCAAACATTAAAAATCCCGCGCGATAGCTTTTATCGGCGGGATTTTTTAATCGCTCGAAGAGGCTACCATTGCCTTACGGCTCTAGCTCCTGCTCAGTGAAAATATCTTTAAATAACGGTGTGCTCAAATAACGTTCCGCCGAGCTTGGCAAAATCACCACAATATTTTTGCCTTGGTATTCCGGGCGAACCGCCAACCGAGCTGCAGCCACTACTGCCGCACCCGAAGAAATACCGGCTAAAATACCTTCTTCACGCATTAAGCGATGTGCCATGGCATAAGCTTCTTCATTACTAACTTGCTGGGTGCCAGTAAGTAACTGCAAATCTAAATTTGCCGGCACAAACCCAGCGCTAATACCCTGAATTTTATGCGGTGTATGCGTAAGCTCTTCGCCGGCAAGGGTTTGTGCAATAAGCGGTGAATCAGCCGCTTCCACTGCCCACATATGCACTTCTTTGTTCTGCCCTTTATTTTTTTTGCCAAAATACCGCGCTACCCCGGTAATGGTGCCGCCGGTACCTACACCCGCAACAAAAACATCTACATTACCCTGCAGGGCTACATCAATTTCTGGGCCTGTGGTGCGCTCATGAATTGCCGGATTCGCTGGATTATCAAACTGCTTTAAATACACGTACTTTTCCGGCTCCGCCGCCATCATTGCAGCTATTTTCGCTTGCGCGCCTTTCATGCCATTCTCTGCCGGCGTTAACACGATGTCAGCGCCCAGCGCTTTCATTAATTTACGCCGCTCTAGGCTTGCAGAGCGCGGCATTACAATCGTAATGGGGTGGCCTTTGGCCGCAGCAACAGAGGCTAGGCCAATGCCGGTATTGCCCGAGGTTGCTTCAATCAATATCTTGCCTGGCTGCAGCAAACCATCTTGTTCAGCTTGTTCGATTAAGCTCACGCTAATCCGATCTTTTACGCTGCCGCCTGGGTTGCGGCTTTCAATCTTCGCAAACACATTGGCTGCTGCGCCTGAAGGAAGCACTCGCGAAAGCTGCACTAGCGGCGTGTTGCCGATACTTGCAGCATTATTCGTAAACACCGGATTCGGAAAAATTATGTGGCTATTATCCATACTACATCCTATTTTTTATCAGCGTCGCTTCGCGATTTGCTCTTGGCTTTTTTCGCACTACTCTTCGCACGTGCGCTTGCATCTGCCTCTGCGTCGGGCGTTGAGCGCTGTTCCGCCGCCGCTCGCTCGGCAGCAACGAAATCATCGGTTTCTAATTCTATTTTTGGCACATCACTGCATACATCACCGCCCATGCGGTTGATTGCTTTACACATTTCTACCACGCGCTCATCTAGCACATGCATATGGTCTAGCATGCGGCCGATAGAGGTTGCCACTGGATCAGGATTGTCCGTAGATACTGCGTACGCATCAAAACCATACTTTTTGGCGATGGCCTCACGCTTATCTTCTACATGGTTGCGATCATCGTTTGGCGGTTGTGGCTGGCTCGCCACGATACGGCCAGGAATACCCACTACGGTTACCCCTGCTGGCACATCACGCACCACCACCGAGTTCGAGCCTATCCGGGCATTCTCGCCAATCTGTAGTGGCCCTAATACTTTAGCGCCAGCGCCGATCACCACGCCATTTGCCAAGGTTGGATGGCGCTTGCCAGCTTTCCAGCTGGTGCCACCTAAGGTTACCCCGTGATAGAGCGTACAATCATCGCCTATTTCAGCGGTTTCACCGATTACTACACCCATACCATGGTCAATAAAAAACCGGCGGCCAATGCGAGCACCGGGGTGAATTTCCACACCGGTAAGCCAACGTGCAATCGTGGATATCCACCGCGCTAACCAACGCAAACGCAACTGCCATAGCCGGTGGCTTATACGATGTATCCAAATCGCATGTAAACCAGGATAGTTGGTGAGCACTTCAAAGAAGTGCCGTGCGGCTGGATCACGTTCATACACACTGGCGATATCTTCCCGAATACCTCGGAATAACATAGGCGAATCTCACTGCAGGTAAGAATTTACTTTCTACTAATTTGGTGCTTAGTATAACGGTTAACAAGGGGATTGGTGAAGGAAGCTGACAATAATCCTACGCAGGACGCAAAATAAACGGCGTAATTGCAAAAAATAAGGCGCCAATACACCACAACTGTTGGGAGAAACATCATGCAACACCTCGTTCGAAAGCTCAGTATCACAGCGGCACTGATTACCGGCATGGCTGCCAGTAGTATCGCCGCCCCGGATACACTTATTCATGCCGGTCGGTTGATCGATGGTACCGATAACGCAGTGCAAGAAAACGTTACGATTCGGGTGGCAAACAACAAAATTACCGCCATCGAAAGTGGTTTCACCCGCGCCAGTGCCAACGATACCGTAATCGACATGCGGAATGGCACAGTGATGCCAGGTTTTATCGATATGCATACGCACCTTACCTCGCAATCTGAACCCGGTTCATACATGCATCGCTTTACCATGCGCGAAGCTGATGTAGCCTATCGTGCGCAGCACTTTGCCGAAATAACCCTTCAGGCTGGTTTTACCACGGTGCGTGATTTGGGCGATAGTTTTGCCGTGAGCGTGGCATTAAAGCGCGCTATCAATGGCGGTACCGTGATTGGCCCACGTATCTATACTGCTGCTAAATCTCTCGCTACCACCGGTGGTCATGCAGATCCAAGCAATGGCATGCGGCCTGGCTTAACGGCAACCCCCGGCCCAATGGAAGGTGTTGTGAATGGTGTAGATTCAGCACGCCAAGCTGTTCGAGCCCGATATCAGGAAGGCGCGGATCTAATCAAACTTACCGCAACAGGTGGTGTATTAAGCCTCGCAGCGAGTGGCGATAACCCGCAGTTCATGGATGATGAGCTAGCTGCTATTGTTGCCGCAGCGCACGATTATGGCATGCGTGTTGCCGTGCATGCGCATGGCAAAGATGGCATGATTCGCGCTATTAAAGCGGGTGTAGATTCCATTGAGCATGGCACCTATATGGACGATGAAGTATTCGCGCTAATGAGAGAACATGGCACTTGGTATGTTCCCACCATTACCGCCGGTCGCAGTGTTGCCGATAGAGCAGAAATTGAAGGGTATTTTCCAGAGCAAGTACGCGCGAAAGCACGCACTATTGGGCCGCTCATTCAAGGTACATTTGGCCGTGCATACGCAGCTGGAGTAAACATCGCCTTCGGTACCGATGCAGGTGTATTCGATCATGGCGAAAATGCCCGTGAGTTCACCTACATGGTAGAAGCTGGCATGCCGCCATTGGCCGCTATCCGCTCTGCTACTATGTCGGCAGCACGCTTACTAGGCGCAGATAATGTTATCGGCAGTATTGAGGTAGGGAAATACGCAGATATCGTTGGCGTACAAGGTAATCCACTAGATGATATTGAGCGCTTGAAAAGCATGAGCTTAGTAATGAAAGATGGCGTGGCATACCGCCTGCCCTAGCCGCTTCGGCATGCGCAACGGTAACTCGCTTTTTGGCGTAAATAAAACTGAGTAAAAAGCGCGCCTTATGAACGGGCGCGCTCTTCTTTTACCCAGGCAATCAAGGTAATAACGTCTGTTTGAATGCCTTCTTGTAATTCCACCTCATAAGCTTCTCGTTCACGATCAAGCTTGCGAATCTCCTGTTTCGGATATTCCTTTCTTGCCTCATGGGTGGGCATATGCTTAATACGCTCGTACATTTCGTGAATCACCGGCCAACGAGCCGCGAAATCGTTCGCTTCAGCATTTGGCAAGTTATCCAACAATACGGCGATACGAATACAGCCCTCCGAGTATGGGCACTGCTCTTGTTGCATCGCTTTGGCGATAGTTTCAATGCTTTCATGTAAGTAATGCATGCGCTTACGTTCATTTTTCGCAAGCGCTTTACTCTGTACCCGCACTCTCGCCAGTAAAATCCCTGCATAGATACTTAATGCAGCAATTACCACTATTCCAACTATTATAAAAATCCAGGTAAGCAAAACGATCTCCTATTACCACATCCGTAAGATGTTAACGCTCACTAACAAATCTGCGCTATCAGGACGAAACATCTTCATCATCGAGAATATCACTCTCGTTAAAATCATACTCAAAATCATCGTCATCTTCGTCTTCAGCATCTAAATCAATGCCCAGCTGTTCAGCCAACTCTTGGTACCGCGCTAATTGCACATCTACCCATTGCTGATCTGCTTTCTTCAAAATCTCGCCATTTTCCATTTGCTCTAACAGCGTTTGTAAGCGGCTATTGTTCTCTAGTTCCGCAAACTCTTGCTTCGCACTCTGCGGCTTCTTTGCCACCGTAAGCGGCACGGGAGTTTTACTACCCACACGGGCATCACCTTGGGTGCGCACTGATTCCGCTTGGTTTTGTTTTTGCTCGCCAGAATATCGGCTTCCGGCTGCCCGGCCTTTGCCTTTTTCTTTCTGCTTAGGCGTGGATACGCTTGGGGTAGGTTTTCGATCAGCTTTTTTTGCTGCTAATGGCCCAGATTTACGGGTTTTCTTCATTCGAGTCATGCTGGATAGGCCTTTCAATGGTATTACGAGAGTATCTGTAGATCATAGCCCATATTGGCCGGAAGCGAAATCGCAGGCAATAAAAAAGGCGATGAAAACCATCGCCCTGATTTGTATCTCGCGCACCCCCCAGGGTGAAGATGAGATTGATTATCGCTTATTCCATATGCTTTTTATTTTTATTCCGTATAACCCCACTTCTTTTTATCTGCACCTTACTAGTGCAACTTTTTATCAGTGAGAAATTTTTTCCTGCTTGATGTTAATGCTTATGGTTAAACCAATTGTTTAACCAATGCTAACTATGATGTAAGCGCGTATTGCTATCCCAAAATATTTTTTATTATTATTCTTATTTGTTGTTCTTATTTTTTGTTTTTAACTTACTGTTGGTTCGCTTCTTAGCGTTTTTATTATTCCCTTTTACTACTGTCTTGCTCAGCATTATTTACTGGGAAGATATCACAGCTTTGTAACAATTGCCTGATATTCTATTTAATATGCATTACTCTATTATTTTTCTTATTTGCTAATGCTTAGCCCTTGCTGATTGCGTTCCTCACGGCAAACGCAAGGAGATAACGGCGTTAAGATTACGTGAATGAGATGGTTTCGCAACAACTTTCTTGATCTAAAAAAATATTTTTTATGCTTTTAAGTGATAAATGTCAACAGAAATATTATTTTTGTTATGGTTTTTATTCCATAAAGCGTAGTAAAAGCGCGCTGTAATGGCTGGTAAAGCATCCCCATAGTATGCAAAATGGGTGTACTTTTTGTATTACCGAGGAAAATAGCATGCGCATTAACCCGCTTTTTGCCGCCATCGCTTGCTCATTAGTGCTACTAACGGCATGCCAAAGTGCGCCAGAATCCACTTCAACAACTGAAGCAACTACTCAACAGGCCAACGCTCGTTTCACTGAACTTGCAGATGCAGCATGGAGCTACGGAGCCAACCAAGATCGAGCAACGTTGCGAGATATTAGCCCTGCCGCGTTAACAGAGCGCTACCAAGCGCGTCTGAACTTCTATGAAGAAATAGAAAGCATTAGCCCAGAATCATTAACTGAAGAAAATCGCATCAACCGCGATATGATCTTGTATGCATTACGCAACATGCTTTCTGATTACGAATTCAACATGTACCTGCGGCCCCTTACGAATGAAACCGGCCCGCACAACCGTATGGCTGGTATTGCCAACAGTATCCGCATCAATCGCGCAGAAGATGTAAACACCTATTTGCAGTTATTGCAGCAGGTTCCTGATTGGTTAGCGCAGCAAACGGAACATATGCGGCAAGGCCTTGCTATCGGTATGGCACAACCTAAGGTGGTGTTGGCAAACTTCCCTGCGGGGGTTGAAGCCTACGTAACCATGGATCCCACCGAAAGCGTGTTCTATCGCCCAGCGCGAGAGGCGCAAAATCGTTTAGCGGATGAGGTTTTTGCTAATCTTGATTTAGAGTTACAAACGTTAATTGCTACCGTGGTAAACCCAGCATTTATGGATTTCCATGATTTCTTAGTAAATGAATACATTCCGAACGCACCCGATGATATTGCGGCTACCAACCTACCGAATGGCGAGGCGTTTTACGCCAATCGAGTAAAACATTACACCACCTTGGATATTAGTGCCGAAGAAATCCACAATATCGGCCTCGCAGAAGTGGCTCGTATTCGCGCTGAAATGCAGGATGTAATTGACGAAGTAGGCTTTGAAGGCTCGTTCGCAGAATTTATTCATTTCCTGCGCACAGACCCGCAGTTCTATGTAGATACGCCGGAAGAGCTCCTAAAAGAAGCAGCATATATTGCCAAGCGTGCCGATGGCGCGCTACCGAAACTCTTTAATCACTTGCCTCGCACGCCCTACGCGGTAGTGCCGGTACCGGCAGAGATCGCGCCAAACTATACGCAAGGGCGCTATTCTGGCTCTAATCGTGATGATGAGCCAGGTGAATACTGGGTGAATACCTACGCATTAGATACACGGCCGCTATATGAACTTGAGGCACTTACCTTGCATGAAGGCGTTCCCGGCCATCATTTACAGATTTCACTGGCAGCAGAAATGGAAGATATGCCAGGATATCGGCGCTCTACCTACATTTCCGCATTTGGTGAAGGTTGGGGCTTGTACGCTGAATACTTAGGTATCGAGGCAGGGTTCTATCAAGACCCTTACAGCAACTTTGGCCGTTTAACTTATGAAATGTGGCGGGCAGCGCGCTTAGTAGTAGATACGGGGATGCATGCGTTCGATTGGAGCCGAGAGCGCGCGGTAGATTTCCTAGGCAGTAATACGGCGCTTTCACTGCACAATGTGAACACTGAAATCGATCGTTACATCAGCTGGCCTGGGCAAGCGCTATCGTACAAGCTTGGTGATTTAACCATTAAGCGGTTACGGGCAGAAGCTGAAGCGGCGTTAGGTGAAAACTTTGATGTACGAGAGTTTCATTACCAAGTGTTGCGTAACGGCAGCATTCCATTGGCAACCTTAGAGAATCAAATTCATCAGTGGATTGCCGCGGAATTAGCCGAAGGCTAACCCGCTCTCGCCTTATTCCTTTATAAGCCCGGCTTTATGCTGGGCTTTCTATTGGCCAACCAAACACCGAACAAAATTAACCCCATACCGGCAATTTGGAATACACCGATACGTTCGCCGCTTAATGCGCCTAGGGTCATTGCAACTATCGGAATCAAATAGGTTACCGAACTCGCAAATACGGTAGTGGCAATTTGTACAAGGTGATTAAACAAGATGAGCGCCAGTGCGGTACCCAAAACCCCTAGTACCACCACCGCAGCTAACGAGCCCCACGCCGCGGAACCTTCAAGTTTCGCACCTACCTCACCGGGCCCAGCCAAATACCAAATTGCTACCGGCAGCACCATTAGCAAGGAAACCCCGGTAATAGTGAGCGGGCTTTGATCTGGCAAATACGTTTTAATCAGGTTTAGGTTGGCGCCATAGCAAAACGTAGCCAGTACAATAAACAAAGCGTAGCCATTTAAAGTGAGCTGCCCAGTAGCATTTAATAACACCAACATTAACGTGCCACATAAGCCAATCAATAAGCCTAATACTGTGCGGCCGGTAACCCACTGGCGAAAAATAACGGCACCAATAATCAGCGTAAACAGCGGCGTGAGTGCATTTAAAGCACCAGTTACACCACTATCGATCCGCGTTTGCGCTAGGGCAAATAAGAATGCTGGCAACAAGCTTCCGGTGAGGCCCACAGAAAGGATTACTGGCCATTGCCTGCGCCGCACACGGGTAATGCGCACAAGCGCAAAGGGGGCGAGAAATGCGGCCGCTGCAGCCAAACGAATGGCGGCTACTTCAGTAGGGGTAAAGGTTACCAAACCCACTTTGATCAGCCAAAACGAGCTCCCCCAAATTAACGCGAGTAAAAATAGTTTTGCCCAAGTGCTCGGTGCATACTGCTCATTCACCAACGGGTGTTTCAATAACTCTTGGGTCATTAACTCTCTGGCTCATCGGCGTTAGGTGCTGGGGTGTCATCATTTTCGGTTACCAAGGGCATGGCATACCATTCATGCAGCTTTTTCTCGAGCTCGGGTAAACCCGATTTATTCAGTGATGAAAAGGTAATAATCGACACATCCCCGCCAAAACCGGGAATCGCTTCTTGAATTTGCATCAACGTGGCTTTGCGAGCACCGCTTTTTAATTTATCCGCTTTGGTAAGTACTACCAATACCGGTAAGTTGCTCTCTACGGCCCAATGAATCAGCTCTTGATCAAGATCTTTCATTGGATGGCGAATATCCATCAACACTACTAAACCGCGCAAACAATTGCGCTTTTCCAAGTACTCGGAAAGCGCTTCTTGCCACTTCATTTTCATTTCCAGCGGCACTTTCGCGAAACCATAACCGGGTAAATCGATTAATCTGCGATTATCATCCAAACTAAATACATTGATCTGTTGCGTGCGCCCAGGCGTTTTACTTATACGCGCCAAGCCTCTTTGTCGTGTAAGCACATTCAGGGCACTGGATTTTCCAGCATTCGAACGGCCGGCAAATGCTACTTCCAAGCCTTCATCGGCAGGTAAATGGCGTATATCCGGGGCGCTTGTAACAAATTGCGCGTTCTGAAAATGCAGGGTGCTAGTACTCACATTAAACCTCAATTACTCAGGAAGGACGCACATTATGAACGATTCACGCTATATAGCCAACCATGATCGGTGATTCAGGCATTTCATCATAGCGAGAATCGTGTAAAATAGGACCTTGAATTTTCCCGGGCTATGGCCCAGCCGAATACAAAAAAGATACAGAGAAGAGAGATCATGAATAAACTCGCGATTCTATGTGGTTTGATGTTGTTCGCCAGTGGCGCAGCAATGGCCTCCGGCTCGAACGAGCGCCTTACTGGCGATGCCGAAGCTGGCCAAGAGAAATCCGTTACCTGTGCGGCATGCCATGGGCAAACGGGAAACAGTGCTACTGGTGATTTCCCTAACATTGCTGGCCAGCACAACAAATATCTGGTGAAGCAGTTAATGGATTACCGGTTAGGTGCGCAAACTAACGGTGAAAGCGGCCGCCACAATATATTAATGGCAGATCAAGCCATCAATCTTAGCGACCAAGATATTTATGATCTTGCTGCTTTTTACTCTGCGCAAGAACATGCGCTGGGCTCTGTAGACGAAGATATCGTTACTGAAGCACAACGCTTATTCCTTGGCGGTGATACAGAGCGCGGCATTACTTCGTGCGCAGCTTGCCATGGCCCAGGCGGCTTTGGTATGGGCTTAGCAGCATTTCCAATGTTACAAGGCCAACACGCAAAGTATACTGCAGACCAACTGAAGCAGTTCCGCTCCGGTAATCGTAACAATGATCCAAACGGCATGATGCGCGACATCGCTTCACGTTTAACCGACCGTGATATCGAGATTCTTTCGCAATACATCAACGGCCTTTACTAGAAATAGATTGCCGGAAATAAAAAACTGGCAACAAAAAAATAAAAAGCCCCAACCAAAAGGTTGGGGCAAATGATGTCCAGGGAAAAACATCTTGGGAGAGCAATATGCTCACTTACTATGAGTTGCCCCTGCATTGAAAGTTCAAAAATCTTTACAGAAAAAATCGTATATAAAACAAGAAGCTCCTAAGAGCTCTTTGTTATTGCCCAAATATTTCGGAACTCTGCACTGCGCAACGTTATGATTAGTAATCAGCAACGCTACTTAGTGTGCTTCATCCCAGTTGTCACCCACGCCGGCATCAGCAATTAACGGTACATCTAAACTTACCGCTTGCTCCATAATGTTCACCAGTTTAGCAATATAGTGGGCCTCTTTGCCTTCGCGTATTTCGAATACCAGCTCATCGTGCACTTGCATGGTAAGGAATACATCGCCTTCGGCCACATTACCTGGCTCTTTTAGCCACTGCGCTACATCTAGCATTGCTTTCTTAATAATATCCGCAGCAGAGCCTTGCATTGGTGCGTTAATCGCTGCACGCTCCGCCGCTTTTCGGCGCATACCATTACGGGAGTTAATTTCCGGTAGATACAAACGCCGGCCACAAATGGTTTCTACATAGCCATGTTTTGCCGCCGTTTCCCGAGTGCGTTCCATATACTCTTGCACCCCAGGGAAACGCTCGAAGTAAACATTCATATAATGCTGAGCATCGCGCTGTGGTACATGTAGTTGCCGGGCTAAACCAAACGCCGACATGCCATAAATCAAACCAAAGTTCACCGCCTTCGCGCGCCGCCGTTGCTCGCTGGTAACCTCTTCCAGTGCCACACCAAACACTTCTGCTGCAGTGGCTTTGTGAATATCGCGGCCACGGGCAAAGGCTTCCACCAAACCCGATGATTGCGAGATATGCGCCATGATGCGCAGCTCAATTTGGCTATAATCGATTGCTACAATTTTATAGCCATCAGGTGCAACAAAGGCCTTACGAACACGCCTTCCCGCCTCATTTCGAATTGGAATATTCTGTAAATTCGGATCGGTAGAGGAAAGCCGGCCAGTAGCGGTAACAGCCTGATGGTAAGAGGTATGAATGCGGCCCGTGCGCGCTTTAATCATGCGCGGAAGCTTATCGGTGTATGTTGATTTTAACTTCGCCATACCGCGATGGCGTAAAATAAGCTCGGGTAATGGATAATCTAGCGCCAGCTCCTGCAATACTTCTTCTGCGGTAGAAGGAGCGCCTTTTGGTGTTTTCTTTTTTACTGGTAAGCCAAGTTGCTCAAACAAAATCGTTTGTAGCTGCTTGGTAGAATTCAGATTAAATGGTGCACCCGCGAGTTCAAACGCATCTTTCTCAATTTCTGCTAGCTCTTTGGTTATTTCAGCACTTTGCTTGCCCAACTGATCAGCGTCTATTTTTACACCATACCGTTCCATCATTGCCAGTACCGGAATAAGCGGTAACTCAATGTCGCGCAGCACATCAATTAAGCGCCCTTCATTTTTTACCCGCGGCCACAATACTTCATGCAAACGCAGCGTTACATCGGCATCTTCTGCGGCGTAAGGCGCGGCCTGCGCAATCGGCACCTCATCAAAACGCTTCTGCTTCGCGCCCTTGCCCGCTACCTCTTCATAGGCGATGGTTTTGTGCCCTAAATGAGTGAGCGCTAGGGTATCCATATCATGGCGTGAGCTAGTGCTATTTAGTACATAAGATGACAACATCGTATCATTCAAAATCCCGCGCACATGAATGCCATAGGTGCGGAAAATGTGCATATCATACTTAATGTGCTGGCCAATTTTTTTCGGCTTCGTATCCTCCAGCAGCGGTTTCATTTGTTCAAGCACCCAATTGCGCTCTAGTTGCTGAGGGCCATCTAAATCTTGATGGGTTAACGGCACATAAGCTGCTTCACCGGGGGCTGTTGCAAAAGAAATTCCTACCAGTTCCGCATCCATGTAATCCAGGCTGGTAGTTTCAGTATCAATTGCATAATACTCAGCATTCTCGAGCTTTTGTAACCACTCGGCAAATACGCTTTTATCGGTGATGGTGATGTATGCTTCACGATCGATTGGCGGAAAACTAGAGCTGCTATCACTCTCTTTATCTACAGAGTTTGGCGCCGCCGCGGCTGCCGCCACCACTGCGGTTTTACCGGCGGGCTTGCCTTTGTGCTCTGGCGCATTACCGTTCTCTAATAAATCGGCAAGCCAACGGCGAAACTCGCATTGCTTATATAGCTCAGCAAGTTTGCTATCGTCTGGTTCTGCTAAGGTAAGCTCGGCAGGCTGCAAATCCATTGCTACATCGAGCTTAATGGTTGCTAGCTGCTGTGAAAGTAGCAAAATCTCTTCATGCTCGCGGATTTTCGCTGGCATTGATTTCGCCCCGCGAAAGCTTAATTCAGCTAATTTATCTGGATTTTCTAACATTGCCGCAATACTGCCCATTCCTTGCAGCATCGCCAGCGCCGTTTTTTCACCTACGCCGGGCAATCCCGGAATGTTATCTGAGCTATCACCCATAAGCGCAAGAAAATCAATCATCTGATCTGGGCGCACACCGTATTTCTCCGGCACTGCTTCTTCATCAAGCACGGTGTTGGTCATGGTGTTAATTAAAATCACATGCTCATTCACCAACTGCGCCATATCTTTGTCGCCAGTACTAATTAAGCACGTGCGCCCTTCTGCTGCGGCTTGCTGAGCCAAAGTACCGATTACGTCGTCGGCCTCAACCCCTTCTACTGAGATCAGCGGCAAGCCCATTGCGCGAATAATGTTATGCAGCGGTTCTATTTGGCTGCGTAAATCGTCTGGCATTGGCGGACGGTTCGCTTTATACGCCTCATACATATCGTTGCGAAACGTAGTGCCCTTAGCATCAAACACTACCGCCATGTGGGTAGGTTCAAACTGTTTTAACAAGCTACGCAACATGTTTACCACACCGTAAATAGCACCGGTTGGCTCACCTGCAGAGTTGGTTAAATGCGGTGGCGCATAATACGCACGAAACAAATAGGAAGAACCATCAACCAATATAAACGGCTGCTTCGGGATACGTTGCATAATTAATAAACCTAGTTGTAGAACAGCAAAACTCGAATGAGATAAGAATGCCACAGGGCTAGCAGACAGGCCAATTTTGTCGGTTAAAAACCAATACTTTTTTCTGGGCTAGGCTCTAACAACCTGTGGATAACTCTGTGGGGAAAAGCTCCGCCTGCCGTATACTCGTAACGATGAGTAGCAGCATGCAAATTCAGTAAATCATTGATATAACGCGAGAAAAGCAGGTCTCGTACAGCCTATCATTGTTATTTTTAGCTTTAATCCCAATTGTGGAAAGTTATTTATACTTCCTTGTCGAAGTGGGTATTTACATTGCCTACTTCTCAAACCATCTTGCTTGTATCAGCCCTTCTGTTACCGCAACACTCATTGCGCACATATGTGCTGGAGGGAATGAATGCCGAAAGAAAAACCGTACGCGATGTCGCAATCGGGTCAAGTAGATTAGCACACTGAATAACCAATACCAGATCAAAATTCGATCTTTTTTAACATTTTTTGATCTGAAAATTAGCTTCTTTATACTCGTATTTGTAAGTGCTGAATTTACAAAAGAAAAAGGCCGAGCGAACTTGCTCGGCCTTGCGAATACATTGATCAATTATTGCATCTGGCTCAGATCAAGCAACTCGCCATTTACCCATACTTCATTATTACGGAACTCTAACTTCCATGGCAATGGATCGGTAGAAATAGCCATCGCCATCAATTGCAACATTGGCGGTAACTCTGCAAAATTCATTTCAATGTGCGCGTATGGCATTAAATCTGTGCCTAACACTAACGTTTGCCGCTCTGCTGCACTTAACTCCCGTAAATCTAAGCTAAGTACGCCATTCGAACGCAAGCTTCCCCAGCTTTCGGTTTCGGCCTCAAACGTGTTTAACCGCAAAGTAACCAGTTCACTTTGTAGCGCCGCGCGCACTACGCGTTCTTGCAAATCGCTATCAGGCGTATGGTGTGTATTGGATTGCATAAACGCTTCCAGATCCCGGAACGCCTGATAATCAATACCCTCGAGTAGCCACTCGATTCGGCCAGACCCTCGAACTGCTGGCTCACCATCTACTTGTGCTATCGCAAATGAGCCCTTCGCTTGTAACTCATCGTCTTTGCGCAACACTTCAAACGTGTTACGAATTCCTTCGATAGTGATAGGCTCTGCAAAGTCTGGCAGGTTAAGTGCAACCGAATCTATGCTGAAGATACCCGCATTCGAGAACATCTCGCCATGCAAATTACGGGTATCGCTGCTCATATTAATACCCGTAATTACCGCATGATTTCCCTCTGCACCTTTAAAGGTAAATTCCGGCGCATTTAACAGCACACGCACATCCTCACCGGCCATAATTAAAGCCGATTCTGAGGCCTTCGCATGAAACACCAAACCAGATGCAATCTCATAGTTCAGTTCAGGCATCAAATAACGTACCCGTAAACCACCTCTACTTACTACACCTTCCGAAGTTAATGGCTGGCCTGCGAATAACGCTTCACTGGCGGTGTGCTCACCAAGTTGGAAATCACCCGTACCGCTCCATTTAGTGTTTAAAAAGCCGTACCGCAAATCGATGGTTTCGGTGTAAATAACGGCACCCATATCTGGAATACCGGTATCGGCAGAAACGTTTAGCAACAGCGTAGCGCTACGCGCGCTTTGATCTTGCCAAAGCGCTTCAACCTGTGCGTTTTCTTGCCGCTCCATCTCCACAACCAAATTTTCAATGGCATTATAAGTGGCCTGTTTCGTGGTAATTACTCCCACTACATACCCCACTACTACCACCGCGATCGCTATAACCGCAATAATTCCCTTGCGCATATCTACTCCCAATTTCAAATATTAAGTTACATTATGATAAAAATATTAGCCTAACAGCACTACCCGTAAATTATAAAGGCCAGAAATATAACAATGCAGGCACAGCCACTGCGAATACCACCAGAGTTAACGGCAAGCCCAGCTGCCAGTAATCAGCAAATTTAAAGCCCCCAGGCCCCAAAATTAAGGTGTTATTTTGGTGCGCAATCGGTGTTAAGAATGCACAGGATGCGCCCACAGCAACAGCCATTAAAAAAGCATCTGGGTTGGCGCTTAATTGGTTTGCTGTGCTTATAGCTACCGGACACATTACCGCGGCTGTGGCAGCATTATTCATTACACTGGAAAGTAGCGTTGTGATAATTAACAGCATTGTTAGTATTATCGCGGGGCTGCTATCGGCGAGAAACAACAGGCCGTAATTCACCAAGCTATCTGCAGCACCGGTGTTTTCCATTGCCATCGCCACTGGAATTAATGCGGCCAGTAACACCACTACCGACCAATCAATGTTCTCATACACTTGCCGCAGTGGAATAACTTTTAACACCATCACCGCAAACATACCGGCTGCGAATGCTACCGCAGCCGAAGTAACCCCTGTTGCTGCTAAGCTTACCGCACTAATCATGATGCCCGAAGCGTACATCGCTCGACGCTTACTTGGCACGCGCACCGTGCGCTCAGCAAGAGGTACACAACTATAATTAGCCGCAAATAGCGCTAACGCTTCGGCAGTGCCCTGCATTAACAATACACTACCCGATTGAATCTTGGTTTGCCGCAAACGATTAAC